>JBBTUO010000012.1:0-29317 GCA_038063715.1 Patescibacteria group bacterium
TCCCCCAAACAACAGCCCGCTCTCGGTTTTACTCGTCTGGCTTTGCACTCTTTATCCATCGAATTTACGCTTCCCTCCGGAAAGCCAATAAAAGTTGAAGCTCCATATCCTGAGGATTTCAAAAAAGCACTAAAAACCTTTGGTCTTGAATCATGAATTAGAAATTAGGTATTAGAAATTCAGCCGTTTGCGTTTCGCAAACGGCTGTGTTAGAGTACTCCCACTATGGCTACCAGTAATTACTTAATTTCCCCAATAAATATAGAAGAAAGAAGCAGGCTTGATCTTCACGCAGGTGATACTGTTCGTGTCTGGCAGAAAATTACCGAAAAGGTTGTCGAGAAGGACAAGGTTAAAGAAAAGACCCGATCGCAGGCTTTTGAAGGTTTGGTATTGGCTCGCAAGCACGGTTCTGAGGCAGGGGCTACATTTACTGTGCGCAAGGTTATTGATGGAATTGGCGTAGAAAAGATTTTTCCCTTGTATGCCCCGTCAATTGAAAAAGTAGAGGTCATTCGTCGAGCTAAAGTTCGCCGAGCCAAGCTTTATCATATTCGCGAAAAGGCTGCTAAGGAAATTCGCAAAGAGATGAGAAATTCCCGGGCAGTGAAGACGGAAAAAACCGTCGCAGAAAGTGCCGTTTCCGAGGAAGCCTCAGGGGAGAAAAAATAATTTTAAATTACCGCCCGGACTTTCGTCCGGGCGGTTTTGGAAGACCAGCTGGGATATTTTAATCGATTCTCTTAATTTTAATAAAACTGTTTCGTCGCACCAAGGGAAAAGAGGTATGTGCGACGTCCTCAATTGTTGCAACCGCACAATGAGAATTGGTGCGGGCAAAACTGCACCACAAGGGTACTTCTTGTTTCCTAACTCGCTTCAGAAAGCTCCTAAGGAAACAAAGTCGAGAAAGAAAAGCCCCGGCGCGCAGATGCGCCGGGGCAACGAAACTTTCAGCCAACTTACCGCAGAATCACCCTGTGCAATCGAGCGCGATCGGTTAGGACACTTTCCCCGACATGCGTCGCTGTGCCGTTTGTCGAAATGATCATCTCGGCAACAGGCACAAAGCTCGGCACGCCGGTCAGGTTTGTGGCTTGTTGCACCTCAATCCGACTCAACTGTTCACCCGAAATGTAGAGTGTGGGCAGGGAGTTGGTAATCGAGAGGGACAGAGTCATTGGCGACGCGATCCGTGAGCCGTTGTCGAGCCGATAGCGCACCACGGATATCCCCGAAGCATTTGTCAGGGTGATTTTGATTTCACCCAGTCCGTTCGTGAGACTCGACATTGGAATGAGGAGTCTGGTGGCGGTTTCGGGGTTGTTGTTGAGGTCACGTTCCCCCTTTACCGAGAAGGCTCCGTCATTACCGCGTGCCGGCTCATACCACTTGTTGATGGCCAGATTATTTCGTTGGACCGTGCCTTCCCGAGCAATCACGAAGCCTTCGCTACTGATGTTGGTGAAATACATCTTCACGTCAATCAGGTTGGTATAAAAATTGAACACCAAAATGTATGGCGCCCAACTTTCCGATCCGGCCTTTGCCAGATTGACGGCGATGCTTTCCGGTGTGTGGCTCGGCGGAACACGCCAGACACCGCCATTTTGTTCGAGGTAAAAGATGTCGTTGACCTCGAGCAGGCTCGACGTCATGCCAGCATCTTCGACGAACACTCGCACCGTAAACTGGTTCGTGCGTGAGGAGAAATACCAATCCGGCGCCTTTTTGGCCGTCTCGTTGGCGATGGTTTGAATTTCCGCCTTAATCAGTGCCGGGGCAGTGTTGGTCAGGGTGTATTGTTGCGAAAACAAACCCATGTTGCCGGAGTCCGGCGACGGTCCGGGAATGAATTCGTAGAGGACTGCGTAGGCCCGTCTCGATTGGCCGAGATGATCCTGATATACCGCATTGGTGCTTCCGGTCGGGAAGGTGCCGAGGGTCGGTGTAGTTTGACCGAACAGGTCAAGGGGCGCGACAAACGCGCAGAGTAGGAGGAGCAAATTTCTCATTTTCAGAGCCTTTGTGTTTTAGGTTGACTGCAGGTGACAAAAAACTGTGCTTTACTACACTTAGCTATAACACACATAAAACTGTTTTTCAAGGCGCTCGTGGGTTATGAACAGGGCGATTTCCCCACGCCTTGCTATACTATAGAGGTATATTTTCTAAATCTATTTTGTGAATTTAAAACGCTCAATTCTACTTTCTACTCTCGCCGGTCTTTTTGTTGTTGGCCCTGTGATAGTAGGAGCACAGAAGGCTCTAGAAACAAGGGGAACAGGTACGACGACTGTACAGACGGTTAATTTAGTTCCTCCACCCTTACCAATAGTGGTTACGCCTTCAGGGCCTGGATTAACTAGGGTAACGGCTAATTTAAATTCCGCATCTCAAATAACGGGGAGGCGGGCAAATTCGGTTGTGGCGATTAACCCTCCTTTAGAGATGGGCATAACATTTTCTAGTACCACTCAAACTCTAACGAAAGTTATTCCGCCCCAATCCCTTTTCCAATCAGTTGTAAGTAGGGTTACTCAAGCTCTTACTACTACCGCAAACACCCCTACAGTGAACGGTTGTTATAAATACATGCCTAACTATAAGAACGATAGTGCCATTTTTTGGAACAGCCTGTACGGGACAACCCCAACTACTCCCGCCCCCACTTTTAATGTACCACTGACCACAAGTGGGGGGCAGACTAAAACGATCTCGGTTCTTCACCAAAACCCGCCAACAATTTTACAGGACATGTGGTTTATACCTATAAATCCCTACTCTAATTGTAGAATGTTTTTATTTGGTGAGGAAACTGCAGCGACCTTTTATTTTAACGGATTCGCATATAATGGTAATTTAGAACCTGCTACAGAATCATTTATTACGATCGGTGGTGTAGTCCCAGGTATCGATTGGATGATAGGGACTTACTGGAATGATATATATCTTGCATCCTATTCGCATTTTTCTTGGGTGAATATTTTTTATGTGAATCCATTTAAGGAGATAGTGGCCACTCCGGCGCAAAGGGCGGTAATGGAAGATAAAATTATAAATCACATCGCTCAATACGGAGTTGTTGTAAATCGGCAGGCAAATCATGCAAAACTTTGGGGTTATGCTAGCAATAATCCCTACGGCTATTATTACGTCGATTCTTCGGCCCCGGCTACCAATTGTCAGAAAATTTCCGGTAGTGGTTCAAACAAAATAGTATTTATGAGGGGTAGTAGTTTTAACGCGGGCGTCAATGATTTTCTTGTAAAGGTCGATCAGGCGATGATTGATTTGAAAAAAATAGATCCATATAAGACACATTGGGATAAGTTTTCATTTTACGCAGATTTAAAAAAATACGATGATGTTTCTTTTCCTCAAATCAGTTATGTTATCGACAATAGCGGCAACGGGCAGTCTTTTTATGATGTCGATCCGAAGACCAACATTTTTTCTTCAAGTTGTGCTAATGGTACAACAGAGACGGACGTTCTTTTGATTAAAAGTCGCTATCTTCAGCCAGCGTGGACGACTCAGTTTGCGAAAACAATCTTTTTAAATGATATCAATGTGTATGTCGGTGACGGGCAGACTTCGGGTACAACTCCTTTTGGCACTTTTTTGGCTCGAATGCTTGCCCGAACCATCGGTGGACTGAATAGGGAGACAACAACAATTGGTATTAATAGAGATAGTCAGCCGATAAATGTAATTACAGGCAGTATTAATGATGATTTTGTCTACCAATCAACCGCATATACGCTTTTTGGGGGCAATACCGCTAAGCAAGTTTTTACTAATTGTTCTTTAAATCCACGGACCGATTATCGCGGCTTAGACAATAAATTTTATGGTGGGACCACGAACAGGGGGTGTACGTATTTAAACGGCACTGAATTGTCTCGGCCATCAGAATATTATCGACCGTCTGCGACAAGTATTTTGACCGCCAATGTTCTGACTACACCGACTGCGCCGGACGGTACTAACCTATCAAAGTTTAACGTCATCAGCTGCGGGTTTATTGTCGCTGGTCTTAATGGCGAAACTGTTACACGGGCAAATGCTCGAAAATATTGGCCGCAGTGTTTGACTTTAGATACGGTAAAAGAGGGAATCCCACCTGTTGTAGCGGTTCCCATTATTAACTCCGTGACAAACACACCGAGAACCTCTCTAAACTCAAACTCGTCAATTTTTGGCTGGATTTTCCAAAGCGCTAAAACCGCACTGCTTGCGGCCGTGGGTGCGTCTAACAATATTTCTATAATGGCTGGGGACACGCTTACCGTTTCTGGTTCTGGTTTTACGGATACAGAGAATATGGCACAGCTTGTTAGCACTCAAAATTCTTCGAACATATATGAAGTGCTTGGTATTGCTTCGGTAGATAAATTGAATATTTCTTTTGAGGTCCCTACAACCACTCCCGCTGGTACATACACTTTGAAAGTTGCCGCGTTTAACAGTTCGTGGAGCCCAGTACTCGCGACACTTTCCGTTTCTGCTTATGTTCCGCCCCCACCACCGCCTCCACCAAAAATCAATCAAACTATTACATTTGACGCGCTTCAAGATCGCCAAATAAATGTGGTTTATAGTGGTACCGAATTCCAAAATTTCGCTCGATCATCTTCTGGACTGCCAATTACCTATACTGTCATATCAGGCGCTGCAATCATTAATCAGGGTGTGAGTATTAAATTCACTACTGCCGGTGACGCGGTCATTCGTGCCACCCAAGATGGTAATGTGACTTATAACCCGGCGCCAGCGGTTGATCGAACTTTCCATGTCAGTAAGATTCCTTTAACTATCACGAGCAATTTCCCAGCGGGCACGGGACTCAACAAGTTTATCAATGACTTTGTTGACCTGGTACCAACAAGTCCTGCTTCGGGTCCGGTCAGTCTGTCGGTTGCCGGCCCTGGCAGTTTAAACGCTCTTAGCAATCGGCTTACTTTTACAGGAGAGGGGGCAGTCACTGTTACTGCTTCCCACGGAGGAGATGCGAATTATCTGCCGGCGCCAAGTGTTTCGGTGACGTTTCAGATTGCTAATCCTATTCCACCACCAACACTATCCGCTTTTGATCACCCCTCCGCCGCAGTTGGCTCATGGATAATCGTCACAGGTTCAGGGTTCTCTCCTTCTACTATACGCAACACGGATAGAGTGGAATTGTCTGGTGTTGCGCCGACGAGAACAGTAGTTGCCGGTATTTCGGCTAGCCCCACGGGTGACTTTTTTGTCGATCCGGTTCGGCCAAATTTGGTGAAAGGTCAGTACACCGCTTTTCAAATCCCGGCCACAACCACTCCGGGTGTCTATTCAGTTCGAGTCGCTAATCAGGACAGCCCATGGAGTAATACTTTGTCACTTACTGTATTGGACAGTTCCAACCCTGCTTACGCTATCGCTTCACAACGACCTCCACCTGTTCAGATGTCCTTTTGGCTACCAAACACCGCCGGAACGACCACCCCAACCCTGAACATCCCCACCGTTACCGCCCAAGTTTCTGCCGGGCAATCAATCACTGTCCGCGGCCAAAACTTCAGCCCAACGGGCAACAAAGTGCAATTGACCACGCCGAACTTAGCTCGACCACCAATCACGAGCAGTGCCGCCAGCGCTCTTCTGGCCGCGGTGACATCAAGTACGACCGCCTCAACTTTGACTTGGACCATCACCGATATTCCAAGCACTGACGGTACCAGCATCACCTTCAACCTTCCGTCTCCGGCAAGCGGCCTGCCCAGTGCCACCTACACCTTGAAAGTGGCCGCTTCAAACAGCGCGTGGAGTAATGGCATTTCATTGCAGATCTTTTCTCGAGTGGCGGCGGTGGTTGAGCCGGTACCAGCGCCGGTTGCTGTAATGGCCACAACACCTCCTCCGTCCATTGAAATGAGCAGTGTTTCTGACGATACTTCCGGCCCGCCACCACTGCCGTTAGGGGTTGTGGATGTCTTCATTAAATCCGCAGCGTCGTTTACGGATCCCTCGGTCTTTAACGGTACGGGGACTTTTGACAATCCATACGGCGCGCCGGCTGGCAATCTCGACGCGGTGATGTCAAATATTTTACCGATTACAAACGAGATGTATGTCTTGCGAGGTCAGCCGGAGGGCACAAAAGTCGTCATCCACCTTCAGAATGGAACGTACATAACAGCCGGATATTCTTCCAATAATACCTGCGGTATTGGGAACGGTTGCCTTCCGCAATGGACTTTGCCTAGTAATTTTTCAATTGAGGGCGAGACACGAGAGGGCACCATCATTCGTCTTGCTGAAGGATTTTTTACCAATACCAACAAGACTCGTTTGGCCGACATAGCCGTTGTTATGGGGGACGGGTATCGATGGGTAAGCGGAGCGAGGGCTGTTCCACTCGCAGAAGGACTAAAAAATCTAACTATCGATGCCAATTATTCTACCCTAGTCGAAAAATTCAATATCGCACCATTTAGCAAACCGGTACCAGAAAACAGAACGAGAGTACACGGCGCTCATTTATTTGGAGAGGGGAATTTTGTCGATAATGTTCGCCTGAAAAACATCGGCAATTACTATGGAACGGAAGGCACGGAATCTTTTGGTTTTCTTTTGCTTCTCTCGAGTCACGGAGTTGCGAATCCGAACACACGCTACAATGCTTCCTGTAGCGGAGATGTGACCGACATCGGCTGTTCTCGAATTGTTAATTCTATTTACGAGGAGACCAATCTTCATTCCTCATTGAGGAATAGGAGGGGGCTATCAACTATCTTTAATATCACCGGTTCGTGGGACACTGATAATCCTGCTGATGTAGCTCGAAGAGATGTATTTATGAATCGTTCGGTTATCGCGAACAATATTATTCGATTTACTGGCGTGAACGGGGAAGACAGCGCATTCCAAGGGTACTCGGTGCATCACACCTATGGGGGTAAAGTATTTAATAATATCGCTGAAAATATTGCCGCCGGATATTATTCTGACTGGTGGCAAGATTACAATCTCGAAATATACGATAATCACTTTTTGGGCGTATCGAGAGGAATAGATATCACAACAGATCGTCTGCCGAATTTTAAAAAGATCGGCTATAACATCCACAACAATGAAATCACTGTTGTGCCAATAAACGACGGTGCTCGGGCGGGGATTCGCATCCATAGGAATTCGTTCAATCCGGCTGATACGGTGTATTATCCGCCGAGTCCTTATGCTCGAGAATTGAGAAATTTCAGAATTGCGGATAACGACATACGTTTGACCTCAAATCCGGTTGGCGCTTTTGAAAACAGCGCGATGCTTATAACGGAAGTGTCTGGGCTAGAATTGTCTGGCAACACGCTGGATAGCCGGTTTAACCAGGACTCGAACACATTGGCGGAGAAATATCGCTATTTTTATACTCCAAAGATGGCGCTCGACAACGGTATACACTTTAATTCCGGCGTGTCGTTTTCGGGAAACAAAAATACTTTTGGGGCGAGTCTTGACTGTGTTGTGCCCGGAACCGAAATATATTTGCTGGCGACCAGCACTCATCAGGAGCATTGTTTGGAGGAAATGCGGGCGGCCGACACACCGTGGGCGAGAGCGATTTTGTTGAGCGCTCGGACGAGCGCCAGCCCCTCGGCGATTATTTTGGAGTGGAATTCGGATTCGGCCGCCCAAACATATGATGTCTATCGCAAAACCAAAAATGCCGGTTCGTGGGGTTCCAGTATCGCGACGCTTCCTGCCTCGACATTGACCTATACTGATACTACTGCCGGAGTCGGTTCGGTATTCGAATATCGCGTGGTAAAGACTAATACATTCGGAGGGACCGATGAAGGTTATGTACTCGCCGGGAACAAAGCACCGATTGTCGATAGTCGAGGCCGAGTTATTTTGGTGGTTGATGATACTTACGTTTCAGATTTAAATTTTGAATTAGGTCGTCTGCGAGAAGATTTGGAAGGGGACGGGTGGACTGTGGCGCGAATCAATGTTGGCCGGAATGTAACGCCGACAAGCGTTCGGGATATGATTCGGTCTAAATATAACGAGGATCTGGCAAATACATCCCATGTCTTTTTGCTTGGCCATGTGCCGGTACCCTATTCTGGTTTCGTTTATTATGACGGCCACCCGGACCATGCAGGAGCTTGGCCTGCGGACACTTTTTATGCTGACATAGATGGGACGTGGACAGATACAGAGACGAGTGCCGGCCGAGATCCCTGTTATCCCGAAATATTTTGTGCGACTGTTCCCAATAGAATTGCCAATTTCCCCGGTGACGGCAAGTGGGATCAAAATATTATCCCTTCAAAGGTAGAAGTAGCGGTTGGCCGGGTTGATTTTGCAGAGATGCCGGCATTTTTGCCAAAAACCGAAAAAGATCTTCTTCGGCAGTATTTGAATAAAGACCATTTGTTTAGAGTGGGCGGTATTAATGCCAGAGGTGATAAAGGGGGAACATTCGATAACTTCGGTGACCGGTTTTTCCACTATCTTGATACCTGGAAGGATTTCACGGCGTTTTTTGGGCAGAATGGGTTTGAGTCTGTTGGTAATATTTTTACCGGCCCGACTAATAACACCCCGTACCTGTGGATGCGAGCGGCTGGCGGTGGTTTTGCGCACGGTATTTATGACGGTCCAACAACAAACGATATCGTAGCCAAGGGCAGTCGGGCAGTATTCAATCAAATGTTCGGAAGTTACTTCGGCGATTTCGGGTACGCTAACAATTTGATGCGTGCTTTTATCGCTGATCAGTCCTACGGCTTGACTAGTGCCTGGGCCGGGTACTTCGGTTGGAAGTTTCATCGCATGGGTCTTGGCGAAACTATCGGGGACAGTACCCGGCTGTCTGAAAACACTGATTTTTCAGCACCTCTCTATGCCGGACACAATCCTCAATCATATGTTGTCAGTTACAAATGGAGTGGTCAAAGTAGCCCAAATCGTACAACCGCTATGACACTTTTGGGAGACCCGACACTTCGATTGCACATGGTCAAGCCCCCGAGTAACCTCACCTTTTCTGATACAACCGGTCTTCTTGTTCTCTCGTGGACAGCATCTCCCGACACAGACATTGTGGGTTATCATGTCTACCGAGGATCGGGAGATGTTGGGCAATTTGTCCGATTGACGACTGGCAATCCCATAACGACCACCAGTTTTGTTGATACGAACGCCGGATCGGGTCGATTTAGATATATGGTTAAGGCGGTTAAGTTAGAAACATCAGGTAGTGGTAGTTACTACAATACCAGCCAGGGTGTCATTAAGACTGTTTCAACACTTGCATTTGGCGGGCCAGTTTCAGTTCAGGTCATACCATCTCCGACTGGCGGGTGCGCTCTCGAAGAATGTACACCTTCTGGTGCGACGATAGCTCCGCAGACTATAAATATAGTAGGCGCTTCACCGACCGCTATTACAACACGGCAAGGTGAGGTGTTTTCTGTAACATACCGCTATAGCGGTGGCCCGAACCCTGGGGTCAGAGGATGGACCCCGTTTACTTTTTTGGTTAGTGCTGATGATTCAATCGTGCTCAATGCAAATGATTCCTTGGCCGGCTACCCATATTTAACTTTTTCTCAACACACCACAACTTGGACAGGGGGTGATAGGTACGAAACTTTCAGTTTTAAAACACCAACTAATGCATTGCCACCGGGAGAGTACCGTCTTGTTACGGGTCTTTATGACGGTGTTGATAGGTTGACTTTGGGTAATCCCAACAAATTTCCCGAGGGCCGCGGCTCTTACATCACTTCCTACGAAGTTGCACACGTAACGGTACTGGCTGGTGAGGACAGGGTACCGCCGGGCCGCAGTGCCATCACAGTACCCGGCGCTTCGGCAGAGCCTTCCGGAGGTTTTTTACTTCCGGCCGGGACAACCATTTCGGGGATGGTCAGTGCCACGCTCTCACTTGCAACTGATGAGTCTGCCACGTGCCGCTATGGCACCGTTGGAGAAACGGCGTACTCGGCTCTAACCTCGACGTTTACGGCCAATAACGGAGGTAAAAGCCATTCCGTGACAATTCCCGGATTGCCGAACGGCAGTTATCGAGATTATTTTGTTCGATGTAGTGATGCCGCCGGTAACGTGAATAGTAGAGATACGTTTGTTGCGCTCAGAGTTGCCCCCTCGGGAGGAGGTGCACCCTTTAGTGTTTCCGTAAATGCTCCCGCGATGGCGACGGTAGAAAGAGGTTCGTCTGTTCCAGTTACAATTACCGTTCAAAAAACCACCGAAGGTGCCGCAAGGCCGGTTACCTTTTACGCGGGACAGGAAGTGTCCCCGGGTATTACATTCCCGTCTGGATCAGCAACCGTGTCGCCGGGCGTCACAGCAGTCTTTGATCCCGAAACATGTACGCCAAGTCCAACCACCTGTTCGGTTGCGCTTACGATTACCGCTAATAATGTAGCTCTCTTGACGGCCGGTGTTCCGATTTCAGTTCGTTTGTACGATGGCCCTACACCGCTTACCGCTTTCACATTCATTTTGACCGTGGCCGCTCCTCCACCACCGCCAAAATCGGATCAAACAATTACCTTTGACGCTCAGCAGGACCGACAATTGAATTTCACCTACGGCGCAGCCAATTTTCAGAATTTTGCCCGGTCATCGTCAGGATTATCAATTACTTACACGGTAGTTTCCGGCAGTGCCATTATTATTCCGTCTGCCGAACGAGTTACTCCGAGCATTAAATTCATCAGTGCCGGCGATGTGGTTATCCGTGCCTCACAGGGCGGCAATACTACTTACAATTCCGCGATACCCGTTGATCGTACTTTCCATGTCAGCAAGATTCCCACCACAGTCACTATTTCCAACCTCGCGCATACCTACACCGGCGATGTAAAACGTGGCACGGTAAGTACCACCGCTCCATCACTTAATCCCGCTCATATTGCGGTTACCTACCGGCAAGTCAGCCGTTATCTTTTCGGATTTATTACTATTATCGACGAAGAAACCACTGCGCCAACCGAAGCCGGCGAGTATGAAGTAACGGCAATTATTAATGACGCCGAGTATGCTGGTACGGCAAGCGCTCGATTGATAATCAACAAGGCTTCGCAAACGATCACAACTAATTTCCCAACCGCGCTTGCGGATCGGGAAAAAACTGTCGGAAACTATTTTGATCTCACCGCGATCAGTCCGGCAACTGATGAGGTCACGTTTTCGAGGACTGGCCCGGCATCTATCACAGCCCTCGGCGACCGCCTGATGTTTACCGGCGCGGGGACGGTGAGGGTGACCGCTTCGGATCCGGGGGACAACAATTACCTGCCTGCGCCGGATGTAGAGGTTGAATTTAACGTATCGAACAGTACCGCACTTATATCGCTCACAGGATTGCTTCAAACGTATAACGGTTCACCACGGTCTGTCGGTGTAAGCACTAATCCCGCCAGTTTGGCGGCCACGATAACCTACGGCGGCTCTCCTACCGCTCCGACAAATGCCGGAACCTATGAAGTCATTGCCACGATCACCAGTCCTGGCTATACGGGTACAGTTACCAGGAGTCTCGTGATACAGCCGTTGAATCAGGCAATTACGTTTGCCGAGATTGCTTCCGCCAAAGGCGTAGGCGAGTCGTTCGATCTGACTGCTTCAAGCAATTCCGGTCTGCCGGTGACGTTTGTGGTGAGGAGCGGTCCGGCGAGCTTGGCATTAAATGGCAGAACGCTCTCCATAACCGGCGTCGGGATTGTTGAGATTGTCGCGTCACAAGGGGGAAATGGAAATTATAGTCCGGCGACAGATGTTATACGGGCTTTCTCCACGATAAAAAATACCGCGACCGTAACCCTTTTGAATCTCGCGCACACATACAACGGTGATGCTAAATCCGCCACCGCGACCACCAATCCGAATCTGTTTTTGGATAGCACAGGTATGACATTTACTTACATACCAGTTGCTCCATGGTGGTCATTTGGCTTGTTTGGTTTTGGCGGCAGTGCTACCGCTCCGACGAACGTTGGTTCTTACAATGTGACAGCTACAATTAATGATCCAGGGTATGCGGGAAGTGCTACTGGAGTTTTGGTGATAAATAAAGCTTCGCAAGTTATTAATTTTGCGCCACCACAACTTAACAAACTTGTTGGAAGTTTTGTTGATTTGTCTGCTACAGCACCAGCCACGGGGGCCGTAACACTAACTGTCACTGGTAATGGGCCGAGAACTTTGGACGGTGCTCGATTGACATTCACCGGTGCTGGCACGGTAACGGTAACCGCCTCTCATCTAGGGGATAACAACTATTTCGCTGCTCCCGATGTAGTGAGAACATTTAATATTTCAAAAACTGTTGCTCAAATTCAGATTACTCGAGATTCGTATGTGTACGACGGCGCATCAAAAAATCCACTGTTCACAACAGATCCAGTTAGTTTGCCAACAGCCATTTCCTACCAAGATTCGGCAACTACTCATGTAAATGTCGGTACGTATAATTTCGGCGCGTCAATTAATCATGCCGCTTATTCTGGAATGATAGAAGGGACTCTTGCAATTACAAAAGCCAGCCAGATTATTAATTTTGTCGACACCCCTGCCGGAAAAACTGTCGGAGATGTATTTACTTTGGATGTCTCAAGTAATTCTTCAAACCCAATACAGTTGAGTGCGACCGGAGCGACATTAAGTGGGTTGGGAAACAAAACAGTAACGATTACTGGTACTTCGGTTTCGATTACCGCCTCTCAATTTGAAACAAGTAATTATTTTGGTGCAACCTCTGTTACAAAAACATTTACCGCTGCAAAGGCCCCTGTTGTGATCACTATGAACAATTCTGCGGTTACTTACGACGGAAGTTCAAAATCTTTGACCTACACAACGGCCCGTCCGGTCGCCGCTGTTTCGCTTTCCTACAACGGATCCGCCACCGTACCTGTGAACGCAGGAACATACACGGTTGTTGCCACTATCAATGATCCAAATTATTTGGGTACTCAAACAGCTACGCTCACAATTCAAAAAGCAGCCCAAACATTTACTTTTGCGCCAACGCTTTCAAAAAATGTTGGCGGAACAGAAACTCTTACGACGTCAGGAAACCAAGGCGTTAACAGTTTCAGTGTTGTGAGTGTAGCGGGGAACACCGGCGCGGCAACTATAAATTCAACAACAAAAGTAATTAGTTACACCGCACCGGGTACCGTGCGTGTTCGTGCAACGGTCGCTGAAACTACAAACTACGCTCTTGCAACTCAAGACAAAGATATTGTGGTTTCTTGCGGTGGTACAAGCACCAACGTCGGAGGCCAGTGCGTCGCACTTGTCTGTACGCCGAACGCTGTTACTAGTTGTCCTACTGTCGTAAACGGAGTAAACGGCGGATTTGTTAATCAGTGTAATTCAAGCGGAACCACTCTGACCACAGGTACTTGTTCATTAAGTTGTAATTCAGGATATACACCTGTTGGTGGACAATGTGTAACACAGGTGTGTACCCCCAACGCCGTCGCCAGCTGTCCGATAGTTGCGAACGGTGTTAACAGTGGTTCTGTAAGTACATGTAATGCAAATGGTACGGCGAGCGTTGCAGGGACCTGTACTCTCAGTTGCAATGCTGGGTACGTTCCTTCGGGCAATCAATGTAATTTGATACCAGTTACACCCCCTGTCACTCCTCCTACGGGTGGTACAAAAACAAAGGCCGAGTTACTTCAGCAGCTGAATGATAACACTCGCATTCTCACTCCGGCAGAGAGGGCCGCTTTATTGGAGAAATTGAAACAGTAGAGCTGTTTTGTTGTGCCCGGTATTTTTTCTCAGTTAATTTGGTATAATTAATCAGATGATTTTCAATAATTTAAGTGTAGACGGAACAAATGATAATAGCCACACAAAAAAGTTGGCCTACAGATTTATCGCTGGTTTATTTGTTATTTTCCTAATTTCGTTTTTAGTTTATTTTTTAACTCCGAAGCGACTAAATAAAGAAGAGCTTTTGGAAAAAATAGCCGGTCAAATTGATGCGCCATTAACACAAGATCAAAAAACATCAATGCTCGAAAAAATGGCAGAAAATAGTGTCCCAGTTTTAAGTGACGGAGATAAAAAGGCGCTTTTAGAAAAAATGGTCTCGCAATAATTATTAGTTTATTAAACCTTGCTTAACATGCTTCCATCAAAAAAAGAAATTATTCAGTCGGCAAAAATTATTGTTCTCGCGCTGGCTTTTTCTGTTGGAATTTCTTATGTTTTTGCTTGGACCGGTCCGGCATCGAACGCCCCTTTGGGAAATGTGTCAGCCCCGATTAATACGGGAAGTATTGCTCAAACAAAGCTGGGGCAACTTCTTTTAGCACCAGCCACACTACCAGCCGGTCAAGCAGCTTTTGATGTTTCCGGCATTGCGAGCGTAAACGGTCTTTTGGTAAACGGTGTTGTTGCAATTGCCGGTGGAAATCCCGGCACCGGTAAAGTGCTTACTTCCGATGCTGATGGGTTTGCAAGTTGGCAATCACCTACAGGTGGATCTGGCGGAGGCGCAACTGTTCTCGGTCCATTGAGTTATGCGACGCAAGATTTTGGAAACAACAGTCAAAATTATGTCACTAGCACTTTTGTTTTAGCGCAAGCCTCCGAAGTGGTTATACAGTCATCTGTGAACCTTTGTGGAGCAATTATTTTTAATATTTTTATGCATGTCGATGGAATAGAGAAGGACAAAAAAGCCTTTCGAGGAGAAAGTAATGGCGCGGACTGCGGTACCGTAGTGCTTTCAAGTAGGGTCAGTCTTGTTGCCGGATCTCATACAGTTAAGATACAAGGAGGTCTATTCACTTCTTATGCTGCTGCGAATTATGGTTACACAACAAGGCCGGTCGACACTTATGTTTATGTTTTAAATGGAGGAGGCTTTTCAGCGGGTTCTGGTGGCGGTACTTGGGAAAATGTGCCACTAACTGGATCATCTGACTTTGATCGAAGTTGTGAATATCGTTTCAATCTTGCCGCTGGTTCTGGGGGCACTGCATATGGAACTAATCATTTTTTCTATGCAAGTGGAGTTTCTTCAGAGCAGTTGATCTATATATCACACAGCTCCAACGTTAGTCATATTCCGAAAACTAATAAAAACCAATACCGTGTTAATGGATCACCAGTTTATGACGTCACAGGTATAGAAAAGAGATGCGGAGGAGTAGGTGGAGGTGGCTCTACTGCAGATGCTTGTTCATGGAAATCAACTGGTGCTGGTAAGACAGGCGCGCAACTCGTTGCCGATGGTTCAACTGGCATTTGTCGAACCACATCTGGCAGTAGTACTTTGCTTGGTAATGTAGAAACACGAGGGGGGCAGACGAATGCTGTGTGCTACCAAGCGGGTGATACCAATACGTTGAGTACTGGATCTTTTGAATACTATTCTTGTGCTGCAGCTTCTGGTGGTGGCACTAGCACAGGCACTATGGGCTCAGGGATGCTTGGCGAAGTGCCGGACGCGATCTTGTGTCAGTCGGGTGCGAAAAAAGTTGTTATGTACGCCGAAGGTGTGAATGTTGTTTCCTGGCCAACACCGGGCAGACTCGTCTATTCTAGCGAGTCGGATTCCGGGGGTATTCATTTGACTATGTATTTTAATCCTGAGACTGGTGCTGTTATTACTCCATCTGCTGGGTTAAATGCTGGAGAATCTTATTACGACGCAATACGTTCTTGTGAAGCAAAGGGTAATTTGAGCAATCAAACCGGCTTTAAATTTGCTGGGGTGAATAATGTGACAGCAACGACTGTTATTACTTGTCCTTCTGGAATGAGTCGAGTAAATTCTAGTACCGGCAATCAGTACTGTATTGATACAGCCGAGCGAACACCACCTCCGTCGGCTCAGATAGCTTCAGTTTGTGCGGTGGAGGGGAAGTATCTTTGTTTAGCTAGTGATTTAGTTCGAGCCTGCCAGATAAATGGAACTCCCGTTATGACCGGTCTTGCCAACAATAAGGAAATCTCAGGTGATTATTCGCCAGATCTTGATCAGGCTATTTTGGTGGGCAACGCTTGCACCGCCGTTGCTCCCGATAATTACAGTGCAGGTGGCGGGTATCGCTGTTGTTTAAGATAATCTATTTATATATTAAGTTGAAATACTTTGCCATTTTGTGCATAATGGGCTTTGTTAACGCCCAGGTGGAGAAATTGGTAGACTTACTGCCTTGAGGTGGCAGCGCCGAAAGGCATGCAGGTTCGAGTCCTGTCCTGGGCACCAGTGAACGTAGTGAACGAGCACAGGCCGCGAGTTTTCGAGCGAGGACTCGAAGACCTTTGATAGTTTTCTGGAGCGTCTGCGCGAAACAGAAAACAGAAAAGGTGTACAGAAACTGTAGGTTTCGAGATTCCTGTCCAGAGTTCCTGTCCCTGTTATTCTGGTGTTATAATTCCCCCATGCTCTACACTCGCAAAGGTGACAGTGGCACCACAAAAGTTTTTAATAGTCCGCCCGGTGTGCGGATTTCTAAATCGTCATGCCAGACCGAAGCGCTTGGGGCAATGGATGAACTGAATTCTTTTTTAGGTTTATGTAAGGTAAAAGGGATTGATTCAGGATTCAGGATTAATGATTCTGGAATGGGAGAAATTGTGCACACTGTGCAGGAAAATCTTTTTATTATTCAAGCTGAGCTTGCCGGCGCCGACAAGAGTATCACAAAAGAAAAGGTGGACGAGTTGGAAAAAATAACTGATTCTATCGAAAAAGAATTACCCCCTATCAAAACTTTTTTCATTTCCGGTGGTACCGAACTCGCATCCCTTTTTGATATTTCCCGAACGCTAGCCCGCAAAGCCGAGCGCCGGGTGATAGGGCACATTGAGAAGGGGATTCCTGTGGGGGAGCATACTCTCGCGTACCTCAATAGGCTTTCATCCTTGCTGTATGCATTGGCTAGATTTGCTAATCATAAATCTGGAATTTTAGAACGGTCGCCGAATTATAAATAGAGACAGGCTCCAAAATTCAAAATCGTTGTAATTTGGGCCAAAATTCGATATTGTTGTTTGGCGGCTTCGTTATTATGGTGACTATGGTGTAGTGGTAGCACGGATCCCTGTGGAGGATTCGGTTCGGGTCCGATTCCCGATAGTCACCCCACAATGTATTTTATATTATGTCAAGCTACCCACGTTTGGCAGCGTTTTTGTTGATCAACCTGTTATACTTTAACTATATGAAAAACTCTCAACGTCGTTACGTTTCGGTACTGCTGGCACTACTTGCCATCGCGCTTGTTGTCGGTGGCGTTTATTTTTATTCTCAAGGGAGTAAAACTCTAAATTCCGACGGTAAGCCTGTCGTGACCCAGAAGTCCGTTACCATTCTTCCCTATGGAAATGTGACTCTCGGTATCGGGGAGACGGCAACCTTTGCCCACAATTCTCTCAAAGTTCTTCGTGTGGTTGACGACAGCAGATGTGCCACAGGCGCCACCTGCATTTGGGCGGGCACCTTACATGCGGAAGTAGTTAGTGTTACTGGCATGGGTACGAGTACCGAGACTGTTGAGCTTGGAAAATTTCTTACGACTGAGGCAGAAAAAATTACTCTAATTTCCGCCGATCCGTATCCGAAAGCCGGTACTATTATTGCACCTGAAGATTATCGACTGAAATTTGAAGTTGTTGAAAGAAAGGTTGTTATTCCTGATCCAAAACCCACATCGGTCGCATGTTATAGGGGCGGTTGCTCCAGCCAGGTATGTTCCGATGATCCCGGTGTCATATCTACCTGCGAATATCGAGCCGAATATGCCTGTTACAAAACGGCCAAGTGCGAACGACAGATAACCGGGAAGTGCGGTTGGACTGATACAAAAGATTTACAGATGTGCTTAAAGAACCCTCCGGCTTTATAGGTTTATTATGGCTAAAAGTTTAACGGCTCACTCGTAAACGATTTAGTCGTTAAACTTTAATAGACCCTTGCTTGGGTCTATTTTGCTTTGCTTGATATACTAAGGATATGTTGAGTACAGGGCATTTTCAAAAAGCCTTTATCCTTTCAGGCTTACTATTTTTGGGTTTATCTATATTGGTCATACCATTTAATTCCAGGGCGGACATTGCTCCAGCTAGCTCTGTAGATTTTGTCAGAAATCAAATTTGGTTTTCTAAACAACCATTTTATTCTGGTGATCAAATAAAGATATATACCAGCATCTTTAACTCTGGTCCTGCAGACACTCGCGGAACTGTCGAATTTTACGGAAATCAAAAATTGTTGGGACACTCGGATTTTTCCCTTGTTGCGGGCAGTGCGCAGATTGTTTGGACATCTTGGAAGGCTGATTTAGGCACCTATAATTTTTATGCCAAAATGGCATCTGTAAAGGCGGTGTATCCCGATGGTCGTGAAGAGAAAATTGCCGATAGTATTAACGAGTTACCAATACCTATTAGTGTTTTGGCTCTGCCTAAAAACGAATTTATTTCTAATGATTTAATTACCCCCAGTTCCCATAGCCCGAGTATTGTCGCCTCTGTTTTGGGTAGGTTTGATCTCGGCACCACTACAGCCACTACTACTCTAGCACAGCGACTTTTGCATGTAATAAATAAGGTGGCTGTGAATTTTGACGCCACTCTAGATAATACAAAAATTGCTCTTGAAGGTATAAAAACAGATGTTGGCCGTAAAATAAATACAGCCACACCTTCTACCGCTGGGTCATCATTAAAATCAGAAAATGTTAAAAATTCTGATCAATCGAAATCTACCACTCCCAGTGATTCTACACGGGGCCCGTTTCAGGTTTTCTATTACTATTTTCTTAGTGCGTTCACATTTTTACTGGCATTTAAAAGTTTAATTTATCTTATTTTGTTGTACGGTTTTTATAGATTCGTTAGATTTTTAATTAGAAGACCTCGCGATGAGAGGCCGTAAGAAACTTTAAGGTATACTATCTCTATGACTCAAGACAAGGCGTTTTCGATTTTAAAAACTGGAGCAAATGTATTTCTTACAGGAGAACCAGGTTCGGGTAAGACCCACAGTATCAATCGTTATGTGGAGTATTTGCGTGAGCACGACATCGAGCCGGCCATTACTGCTTCGACTGGAATTGCGGCTACGCATATTGGGGGAATGACCATTCATTCATGGTCTGGCATTGGAATACAAAAAGTTTTGTCTGAAGAAGATTTAGACAAAATGGGTACAAATGAAAGGCTCACGAAAAGAGTTTCGCGCTCCAAAGTTTTGATTATTGATGAAATATCAATGCTCGATGCGCTTACGCTTTCTGCGGTTGATGCATCGTGCCGAACACTTCGTCGTAATCAAGATCCTTTCGGCGGATTGCAGGTTGTTTTTGTCGGTGATTTTTTTCAGCTACCTCCAGTAACACGAGCAGGGGATAGACCTTCGCAGTTCGCTTTTATGTCGTCGGCATGGGAAGAAGCTCGACCTATAGTGTGTTATTTGTCAGAACAGCACAGACAGGACGATGAGGAATTTATTTCTTTTTTGTCATCTGTTCGAAGCGGAGATATAGATGAAGGGGCGCATCTGGCTTTGTCGGCTCGGAAAATTGAACCAAAGGGAGCTGAAGCTCATACTCATACGCGACTTTATTCCCACAATGTTGATGTGGACAAGGTTAATAGTCAGAAACTAGGAGTGCTTTCTACTGACCTGCGAGAATTTGTTATGGAATCGATCGGACCCGAGAGGTTTATTTTAGGTCTTAAGAAGGGATGTCTGTCACCGGAAAAACTCCACCTTAAGATTGGTGCGCGGGTTATGTTTACTAAAAATAGTTTTGATCAGGGTTTTGTAAACGGTACTTTAGGAGAGATTGAAAGTTTTTCAGATTCTGGTAGTCCAATTGTCAGAACGAAGCGGGGGAGTAGAATTGTTGTTGAAAAAGCAGAGTGGTCAATTACAGACGGTTCCCGAACTCTTGCAAAGATCATTCAGATTCCTTTGCGCCTTGCGTGGGCAATTACTGTGCACAAAAGTCAGGGCATGACGCTAGATAGTGCAGTTATTGATTTGTCCGGAGCATTTGAGTATGGACAAGGGTATGTAGCCCTGTCTCGAGTCCGGGCGTTTTCCGGGCTGTTTCTTTTGGGATACAACCAAAGAGCGCTCGAAGTGCACCCGGATATTCTTTTAGCCGATGGAGGTTTTAAGGAGGCATCATTTGGGGCGGAGGAGGCGTTTGGTAAATTGTCATTAGCGGAACAGGAGAAAATGGAGAGTAATTTTATTGTTGCCTGTGGTGGAAAAATTGAGAAAGGTAGGCCAAAAAAGAAAAAGGAGATTAAAAAGAAAATTGCAGGCCAGAGTACTTATGATGAAACATTAATTTTGTGGAAAGAGGGTAAGTCTGTTGCTGAAATCGCTTCGGTGCGCAGTGTAACGGAACGGACAATTGTTTCGCACCTTGAGGAACTTTTTATGAGAAAAGCGATTGATAAAAACGAACTGGCCAAAATTATTTCAGATTCTGCAACAAAAAACCTAGCCTTAATCCTCAAGATTCTTAATGATTTAGGTGTCGATAAATTGTCTCCTGTGTTTGAAAAATTGGATAAAAAATATTCCTACGAAGATTTAAGATTAATTCGTTTATTGTATACTTAAGATATATTAATCATGAAACGAAAACTTCGTCTAGAAAAAGATCTAGTCGTCATTATTCTGAGTATCGTCGCAGCTTATGCATTGGTACACCTTGGAGTTATAAATAATTTTTTAACGGCGACGCAAGAATTCAGAATTTTAGGCAGTTTCATCGCCGGAGTGTTTTTTACTTCGGCTTTTACAATTGCTCCAGCTTCAGTCGCTTTAGCCGGACTCGCCTTGGGCGGACCTCTTTTTGTCGTCGCTTTTTGGGGTGCCCTCGGTGCCCTGTGTGGGGATTTAATTCTTTTTTTCTTTATACGAGACATGTTCGCCGATGACTTAATGAAGAGCTTACGTGGTTTTGCTAATCGCCATTTTTTCTCATCTTTTCACTTGGGATTTCTAAAATGGTTTTCCCCATTAATCGGAGGCTTGATTATCGCATCTCCCTTGCCAGACGAGCTTGGTCTTACTCTCATGGGGCTTTCTAAGACTCGATTAGCAGTGCTTATTCCAGTTTCTTTTGTGTTTAACTATATTGGTATTCTTTTACTGGCTTTAATTGCAAGGGCGATTTAATATAACGAGATGAATATACTGCTTCAGGTAGGTGTAAAAGTTTTTCTTAAAAACAAAGCTGGAAAATATTTGCTGATTAAGCGTTCGTCATTGAAATATCCAGGCGTAAAAGGGGTATGGGATATTGTCGGCGGCCGAATTGACCCTGGCACCGGACTGATCGCTAATTTAAGGCGCGAAGTTAAGGAAGAGGTCGCGCTTGAGATAATTTCTGAGCCGAGGCTCGTTACTGCACAGGACATCATTCCCAACCCTGAAAAACATATTGTCCGTCTCTCATATATTGCCGACACGGAAGGGGAGCCGAAGCTTGACATGAGCGAAAATATCGAGTATCGCTGGTGTACGGTGGCGGAAATGAAAGTGGAATCCGATTTAGATGCGTACGTCAGGGAGATGGTGGAGGCTGGATTGGTCGACTGATTTTGGGCGATTTTCTTTTTTAGGTTTTGCGGGTATGCTAATAAGATGTTTCCAAATAATATAGACATTAACGGCACCCAATTTACGTTTGTAAAACAAAGTCGTCGAGGGGAGGTGGCTATTTATACATCAGGCAGTCTTTATGCGCGAGTAGGGGAGAAGAAAGTGATTGAAGACAAAATTGCTCTGCATAAAAAATTCGAATCATTTGGTTTTCCGGTATCACCAATTGTGGGGCAGGGCGCAATTACAGCTGGCTCATATTATTTGGAGGAGTCATTAGGCGAAAAGTGCTTTAGTTTTTTGTTCCAAGATGATATGAAGAAATTTGGGATGATTTCGCCAGAACTTTTTGAAAAATTTCTTGGAGTAACTGAGGTTTTTGCAAGGGCGCAGCTTCGTTCGGCTATTAGCGATAAGTCCACAGATTCTTTTAGCGGACTTATCGGTCCAAAGGATTTAGTGAAGGAATTGCCGAAATTTGAGGAAAAAATTCTAAGACGCTTTGATGATGCCATTTTAGAGTTGAAAGTTTTTCCTCTTGTTCTTACTCAGGGAGATTTCAATCCACATAATCTTTTCCCGATAGGTGTTATTGATTTTGAGGAAACTTACTATGGTCCTTTTGGGTACGACCTTGTAACAAACATTTTTAGTAATAATTATTTTCCTGAGACCCCGGGTTACGAGTATATTCGTCTATCTTCATTTACGGACGAACAAAAAAATCTCTACTACACTTGCTTGGATAAGATTTGTATTCAGGCCGGATTGCCCAGGGTTTCAGCCTATCGGGAGCACTTTGAATTTTTGAGAGCTATCTGGCTTGCAAAGGAAAATCATAAGTTGCCAAAACTTCAACAGTGGCGTTACGAGCTTTTTAAGAAGAGTTATCTGCAGTAATTAAAGTTCGGGTTTAGGTGTTATAGAGTGTGTAGATTTGTTATAATCTTCTAACGTATGAAAACCAAAGTCACAAAGGCTATTCTCCCTGTTGCGGGTCTCGGTACCCGTTTTTTACCTGCGACGAAGGTGATGCCAAAGGAAATGCTTCCTGTGGTGGACAAGCCTGTTATTCAATATCTTGTAGAGGATGTGGTTGCAGCCGGAATTAAGGAAATTATTTTTATAACCGGCCGTGAAAAGCGCACGATTGAGGATCACTTTGATATTGCTCCAGGTTTAGAGCGCACTCTTCAGGAGAAGGGAAAGCCAGAGCAAGCGGAGCTTATTAGAAGCATCTCAAATCTTGCTGAATTTTCTTATATTCGCCAAAAAGAAGCTCGAGGTGATGGTCATGCCTTGCTTCAGGCTCGGCGTCTGATAGGGGATGAGCCGGTATTGGTAGTTTTCGGTGACTGTTTGTATGACAGCGATGTTTCTACTTGTAAACAGCTCCTTGATTCTTACGAAAAATTTCAGGCTCCTATCGTCGGTCTGACTGAGGTTTCTAGAAGCGAGGTTTCGAAATTCGGTGTTATTGATGGTTTAAAAATCGATGAAAAACACTGGGAAATTAAAAATTTCGTTGAGAAGCCATCTTCTGAAAGAGCACCATCAAATATTGTGGCTCCTGGTAAGTACATAATTACTCCAGCGGTTTTTGATGTGCTGGATGAATTAAACAAAAAATATTCCGGTGACGAGCTTCGGTTGGCCAGTGCCTTTGAGACAATGTTAAAAAGAGGGGATAAAATTTATGGACGGATACTGGAAGGTCAGTGGTTGGACACTGGGGATAAGTTCAGTTTTCTTAAGGCCAATATACATATGGGCTTAAAACACCCTGACATAGCCACAAAACTCAAGGATTATTTAAAAAGTATTTTGTAGGTTTTCCCTAGAAAAGTGAGTCTTTGCTCTAGGAGTGTTATAATAGTCTGAACAGATTTATAATACTAATTTTTATCTATGGCCGAGCAAAAGACAATGAACACGGAGGACTTTATTGCTTCAGTGTTTGAGCAGGCGGTAGCAGAGCGTGCATCTGATGTACACTTTGAGCCGATGGTAAGCAGTATGCGGGTACGCTTTCGTGTAGACGGTATTCTTGAGGATCGTTACAATCTACCCGCGTATCAACTCGAATCAATCATTAACAGTGTTAAAGTTTTGGCCAGTCTTGATATCACCGCCCACGAAGTACCTCAAGACGGCCATTTTGAGTTTTATCAGGTTCCGGTGGCGTCAAAGGAAGCTGGGTCAGGTAATGGGGAGGAGCATTTGGGAATTGGTGCACGTCTCAAGGCTGTTTTTGCAAAAGCGGACAGTGTACCTTCTATTGTGAAAGAAAGACAAGATAATGTTTCCGGCGGTTCGAACAAAAAAGGTACACGAGTTCTTGATGTGCGAGTTTCCATATATCCAAGTATCAACGGCGAAGTTTTGGTGGCAAGAATTTTGGATCGTTCAGACGCTGTGATGTCTCTAAATGACTTGGGTATGACACCTGAAACTTTGGCGACTGTTAAAAATTTGATTTCGTACGATTCGGGGCTAGTGGTTATTACCGGACCCGCTGGATCGGGTAAGACCACGACGCTGTACTCAATTCTCCAGGAACTCAAGAGTCAGGAAAAAAATATTATGACGATCGAAGATCCTGTCGAGTTTCATCTCGAGTGGCTTCGTCAAAGTGAGCTCAAGATCGAGCGTGGGTTTACCTTCATTCGCGCAATGCGTTCAATTTTGCGTCAAGACCCAGATGTTATTATGATTGGTGAAATTCGCGATCAAGAAGCTGCCGAGCATGCTATCAGCGTTTCACTCATTGGTCATATTGTTGGTACGACGATGCACTCCAACAGTATGATCGGTACGGTCGCGCGTTTTGTTGATATGAATATTGAAAGGAGTATGATCGCGTACGCTATAAACGGTATTATTTCTCGTCGACTGGTTAGGAAAGTATGTCCATCATGCGTGGTTGAATATGAACCTGATGATGAACATCTGAACCATTTTGGTTTGTCACGAGGCAGTCACAAGTTTGTAAGAGGGCAGGGATGTGAGAATTGCCGACATACTGGCTATCTGGGACGAATCGGTATTTTTGAAGTGCTTGAGTTCGATGGCGAATTTCGTTCGTTAATTGTCGCTAAGGCGCCCATGAGTGAACTTGAAGCTTACACAGTAAAAGTCGGAATGAAAACTCTCAAGGACGACGCCCTTGCGAAGGCTATTGCTGGAATCACCACTCTCGAAGAAATCAGTAAGGTCGTTTAATTTAATGAAAATTACTAAACTCGGCCACTGTTGCCTCGTAATTGAAGAGGGGGGCATCCGAATGATGACTGATCCCGGCAGTTACTCAACACTTCAGAGTGAAGTGGAAGGTATTGATTATATTTTTATCACTCACGAGCACGGTGATCATTTTCATGTTGAGTCGCTCAAGACTGTTTTGAGAAATAATCCGAAAGCGAAAATCATTACTAACATAGGGGTGGGTAAGTTGTTGGATGAACAGAAAATCCCGTATGAATTGTTGGAGCGCGCTGGCACCAAGTATTGCAGCGGCATTTCGGTTGAGGGATGCGGAGAAAATCACGCGACAGTCTATCCTGGTTTTGGTGGGGTTCAAAATACAGGATACTTTTTTGCAAACCGCTTTTTCTATCCAGGCGATGCTTTTTACAATCCGGGCAAGTTCGTTGAAATTTTAGCGCTTCCCGTGTCCGGTCCGTGGATGAAAATTTCTGAAGCTATTGATTACGCAAAATTGATCAAGCCGAAAGCTTGTTTCCCTGTTCATGATGGAATGCTCAAATTTGGCGGTCCCAATCATGTTGTTCCCGAAAAACTCCTCACCCCACTCGGTATAAAATTCGAAGTTATCAAGGAAGGTGAAACTCGAGAATTTTAATTTAGACCTTTTGTTACTTTAGTTAACTAAAGTAACAGGTGTTGACATAAAAACACTGGTTTGCTACACTTTAGTTAACTAAAGTGTATGTAGGGTGTTTAGGACCCTCCAATATCACTTGGTTACCATCCTCGTTATGAAAAAAATAAGAAAACATTGGGATAATCCGCGTACTGACATGCTTGCAAAAGCCTTCTCGCTTTTGCGCGGGAGCTCTGAAATCAAGGGTTTTTTGCGCGATTTGCTTACGGAAGCTGAACTTGTTGAGTTTGGACATCGCTTGTATGCGGCTCGAATGCTCGCAGAAGGAGTTCATTACAACGGTATCGCTGAAAAAACAGGTTTGAGCTCCGCTACAATTGCCCGAGTGCAAAAATGGCGCAAGACCGGGATGGGTGGGTACCGTGCAGTGTTGGGCCGTTTGGGAAAAGGGAATTGCTAAGCGATATGGGGGGGAGTATTTATTTTTTTATTCTTCACTTTAGTTAACTAAAGTGAGTCAGATATATATGAGAAGAAAAAAACAAAAACGGGTAACACAACAGAAAAGGAAATTGCAAATTGCCGTAATTGGTTCGGCAGCACAGAGCGAATACCGTACAGAAGGCGGCGCATCTTTGGCAATGCAAAAAGCGGCCGAGGAGGTTGGTTTTCTTTTGGCCGATCAGGGGGCAATTGTAGTAACTGGGGGCAAGGGCGGGATTATGGAGGCTGCAGCTCGAGGCGCAAAAAGAGGTGGGGGCATCACTGTTGGTGTGGTGAAAGGGGGTCGTCGGGGTGTGGCAAATAATTTTACTGATGTTGAGATGCTTACTGGCATGAAAGCAGACGGTTTGGATGAGCTTTTTTTGGTTTTAATGTCTGACGCGCTTATTGTTCTTGGTGGTGGAGCTGGCACACTTCAGGAAATTGCAATTGCCTATAGAAACAAAAAACCGATGGTAGTTTTGGATGGCATGGGTGGCTGGGGTGAAAAATTATCCGGAAAGTTTGTTGACGAACGCAAGCTGGTCAAGCTTGTCATGGCTAATAATCCAAAGGACGCGGTTACGAGGGTCTGCGCGTTAGTTAAATAATATGGAGGACAATAAAAGAAAAAATAAATACGCATTGTCGCATCATTCCCTCAATTTTCTTATGGAAAGAGATTGGGTGTGATTTTTACGTTTATATGTGTTCACCATCAATCCCTTTCCAGAAGGGATTTTTTCTTTTGGAAGGGGTGAGTAGGTCTTTAAACAAAAAACAAAAGGTAGATATTATGTTCAAAACAGAACCTGTTACCACAATGGTTGGGGAAGGCGAAACACCTCTTGTCATTATAAATGATCTGGGAAGCGAGATTTATTATCAGAAAATTCTAGCTTGTAAGCCCGTCTTTGGTAAAAAGGTTGTAATTCTAAACGAGGCGCAACTGATTAGAAAATTGCTTGAATTAGTAAGGTTTGAATTGACGCCGTTTGTGTTCGGTAGGAGGGCCGACCTCGAAACAGAGACGACGGTGATATTGAGCCCAGGCAGAAGTGCCGAACATGTTGTCGATTGTATAACTCGCAATAAGTATCACTTTCTCTCTAGACTAAAAAAGCTTTATGTTCATGCTGAACGGCGCTGGGGCAGTGATGGAGAAGTGAACGTTTCCGTTTCGAATCTTCCCGATTCGCACTTTCCAGGTTTTCTGGACCTTAAGACAAAAGCCGTGCTCGTTATTGATGACGTAGTGAGTGGTGGAGATACGATGCGCCTTGCTTTCGAGAGAAATAGTTGGCGGTTTCCAAGGGCACATTGGTTTGGTGCAACTCTAATCTCGAGAAAGGATAGGCTGCCTGGCTATAAGAAGTTGGTTTCTTCTGTTTCTGTGCCAGCGTTCTTCGGTAAAAATCCGCCTATAAACTCCCTAAGTACACTCCTTTTGGATAAGGAGATTAGAGCGCGGTACGCCTCGAGGTATTTCAAGAACCCTGATCATCTCGAATCGGTGTTAGAGGGTATCGGGAGCGAGGTTTATGAATATTGGTGATAGGTTGGTTTCGTGGCTACAGCCGCTCATTTTTTATGGGCGGTTTTTTTATTTCACTTTAGTTAACTAAAGTAGGGAAAGAAATAAATGAGAATAATTTCGGTATGGTTATTCATACCGCAACGCCTCCATCGGGCTCTTTTCAGCGGCCTTTTTGGCGGGGTAGATGCCGAAGATGAGACCGATTGAGGCTGACACACCGAGACCGAGCAGAGCGCCATTCCAAGGAAAGCTGAATGTCCATGTAATGGCTGCAAAACGAGTAAGTCCCTGGGCAATGATAAATGATAGCAGGGCACCAAGAAGAATGCCGATGATGCCTCCGAGGATGGTTAGAACGGTTGCTTCAATCAGAAATTGCGTCAGAATATCCTTGTTAGTGGCGCCGATTGATTTACGGAGGCCGATTTCGCGCGTTCGCTCGGTGACCGAGACCAGCATGATGTTCATAATGCCGACACCTCCCACAAATAGAGAAATTGATGCCATGGCCACAAGAAATAATGTAAGAGCAGTTGTGATTGCGCCGAGTCTGTTGGCGAGGTCAGCCTGGGTTTGCACGAAGAAGTCATCTTTGTCGGGGTCAGTGATATCGTGAGAGTTTCTGAGTGTAATTTTGACATCTTCAGCGATAAGATCGATATTTTTGTCGCTGTCAGCTTCGATGATTAATCTGTGAAAATATTTAATACCGAAAATGTATTCTTGCGCCGTTGTGTAGGGGAGTATGACCATTTCATCAAAGTTGAAAAAAGATACCTGACCCTTTTTTGGCAGAACGCCAACAACTCGAAAGCTTCGGTTTTTGATTCTAATTTTTTCACCAACAGCTTCTTCCACACCAAATAGCTCTTCTTTTACTTTTGAACCTATAACCACGATATCCGCGCGACTTTTAACATCATCTTCTGTGAAGAATTGCCCCTCAGAAGGCACAAGGTCAAAGATTTCAGACATAAGCTCGGTACCACCAAAAACGGTAATTCGGTAGGTTTCGCTGCCGAACAAACTTGTTTCTCCACCGAAGACTACGGGCATTACTTTTGAAAGATTCGGCACATTTTGTTTCTTTTTCAGTTCGATTAGGTCACTCTCTTTTAGAGAGTCACTAAATATTTGAGCTGAATCAGAGGGCCCCGTTGGTTCGCGTCCGGGAATGACCGCGACCGTTTTGGTGCCAAGACCTTGAATTTGCGAGAGAATAAAATTCTGCGCCCCGGCACCGAGCGACATTACCAAAATAATGGATGTGATACCGATAACAATGCCCAAAATCGTCAAAAATGAACGAGTTTTGTTCGTTTGGAGTCCAATCACGGCATTTTTAAGGCTGTAGGTAA
Organism: Patescibacteria group bacterium; assembly: GCA_038063715.1. Taxonomy (GTDB): domain Bacteria; phylum Patescibacteriota; class Minisyncoccia; order Phycocordibacterales; family SIBU01; genus SIBU01. The sequence continues at coordinate 28,848 of JBBTUO010000012.1, forward strand.
GTTTCATAAATTATTTCACGAATTTCTCGAATGCTTTTCTGCGGTTCGCTACAATTTCATCACTTTGTATCAGTCCGTCTGAAAGCTTAATAATTCTTTTAGCATTTTCCGCCGTGTAGGTTTCGTGGGTGATGAGAATCACAGTGTGACCAGTTTCGTTTAGTTTCTGAATTATTTCCATAACCACTTGTCCCGATTTAGAATCGAGGTTCCCAGTTGGCTCATCAGCGAAAATTATTGACGGCTTTTGAATTAAGGCGCGGGCGATGGCAACACGCTGGCGCTCTCCCCCCGAAAGCTCTGATGGCTCATGTGAAAGTCTGTGGGACATACCGACGGCTTCAATCGCTTCTCTTGCCAGCCCATCCCAATCTTGTTCAGGTACTTTTGAATAGAGTAATGGGAGCTTCACATTGTCGAGCACCGTGGTTCGTGCTAGAAGATTGAAAGTTTGGAAAATGAACCCGACC
>JBBTUO010000013.1:0-21295 GCA_038063715.1 Patescibacteria group bacterium
TTGACTGTTTCCTGAAATTTCACTGGCGCACCCGTGATAACGGCGAGCGGCTGCTGTTCCCTGCCCTCACCCATAATGAGCACGGCGGAAGCGGCAAGACCATCGGCAACATTCGTGCGGGAATACTGAAATTTTCTTCCAAAAATATCAGGGGTTCCCCGATAATCTTTTATACCGGAAAAGCCCGCATACCCTAAAGCTACGCCAATCACTCCCGCCCGAAGCGGCATGGTACGACTATCAGTAATCAAAACACCGAATCTCTTCAATTTGAATTTTTTCAATAACACCTTTCGCAAAATCTCAGCTGACCTAAAACTATCCTTCGGTAACAACACAAGTTTCCCGTCAGCATTTGATTCATCCACTCCAGCATTAGCCATCACCATTCCGTCCTTTATCGTAAGCCAGACATGTTTTGTTTCAACTAAAAAATCGCTTTCCTTATTTATGAGGTCAATTTTTTCTTGCAAGTTTGTATAGTTTTCCGTTCTCCCTTCAGACAGGGCTACTATTTTTGAGGTCACAACTAAAACGCAGTCTTCCGAAAGTGCCTTTACGTGTTGGAAGATAAATTCCAACACATCTTCGTTTTCACGAAAGATTCTGGTTTTAATTGGAACAACCTGCATCGAAAAAAGTTAGTACGCCATTCTTTCCTTCATGGCGGGAGTAGTGACACCATCGAGATAGTGCCACCAGGCGTCGCAAAGGGAGTGAACAGTCTTTAGTGCCACAGGATATTCTTTTTCAGAAACTGTCTCGTCTAAAAGTTCGTGCCAAGCAGTATTTACTTTCGCATGAGTTCGGAAAAATTGCAGAGCCTCATCACCCTGTATTCCATAAAATTCTTTTAAACCATGTTCTTTAGTTTCAGCAACCTTCCTGATTTGTTCCTTATACGTAGATAGAGCAGCCAAACCTTTGTTAATATTTTTGTCCTGCGCCAACTCTAAAAATGTCGCGATAGCATCGCTGGTATTTTTATTGGCTTTAGAATTTATAACTTCCTCCCTGGAAAGACCGAGTGCTTTCGAAAAAGTAATCAGCTGATCCACATGATTCGTGGCTTCACCCTCCTCTCCAATCAAATCCCTAAGCATCACTTTTCGCAGGCTAGCGTTTTCACAATTTGAATGAATTCCGCTCATAAATCTAGGGAAGGCATTTTCAAAATGATAATACTGCTTCATGTATTCTTGCAACTCTCTCTTTTCCAATTTTCCAGCCTGCCAACACTGATAAAAAGGGTGCCGAAGGATTGATTTTTGCTCGATAATTTCTGAAAGTTGATTGAAGAATGTTTGATGTTTCATGGGCTGAATTATTAGAAAATTCTCCGCTTGTTAATGTTGAAATGATAGTACCAAAGAATAATTAAAGCAATTCATCCAAAACCGCGAGAAATTTCTTTGTTTGAAGCACGTCATGTGTCCGAACAATACTCGCTCCGTGCATGACCGCAACTGCAGTCTCGGCTAGCCCAGCTTCAAGTCGTTCTTTATCACCAGGAATATTTTTTAAACCAAGTTTACGTTGCAAAATCTTTCCCAAATGGCTTTTGCGGGAAACACCGATAAGCAGGGGCGTTCGCAATTTTGCAAAGGACTTAAATTCCTTGATTATGGTTATGTTGTGTTCCACCGACTTACCGAAGCCGATTCCCGGATCGAGGATGTATTGACCTTTGGTAACACCGAATTTTTGACCAATAGCTACTTGGTTTTTAAAAAATTGATTGATTTCAGAAACAACATTACCATATTGTATTTCACCCGATTGCATATTTTTCGGTTGGCCCTTTATATGATACAGAACAACAGGAACAGAATGATAAGCAACAATTTTCGCCAAATCAGAATCAAAACTAAAACCACCGAGAGCATTTACCATGTTCGCTCCAGCTCTTATTGCCGCATCAGCCACTACAGCCTTGTTGGTATCAATGGAAATTATTATTTTCCGTCCAAATTTTTTTCGTATCTTTTGTATAACCGGCAACACTCGACGCATTTCATCCTCAGCGCCGACCGGCACAGACCCCGGTCGAGTTGATTCACCACCGACATCAATAATATCCGCTCCAGCCTTGATCATTAAGTAAGCCTTCGCGACCGCACTCTGCACATTATGGAAATAAAGCCCACCATCAGAAAATGAATCGGGAGTAATATTCAATATTCCCATCACCAAAGTTCCCCTCTTTTTAAACAGTGTTGTCTTCATTAACTGCCATACTAGCATCAGCCCAAATAAATGCCACACTTTGACAAACAGTCTCACTGTTATGCATAATCAAACTAATTACAATATTGAATTTTTATCCAAGAGTATTTTTGAGATGGCTTTCAAGTAGTATCGGCACATCTTTCAGAAGATCATTGTATCTTTCAAATCGAAAATTCGGCTTCGAAATACCTAAAATAACCTTGGAAACAACAGAGCCTGTCCGTGCTACAGCCAAAACTGGCAAACCCCTTTTTTCTATCACCGTCGCCAATTCATATCCCATTCCAGTGGAGGGGTGATCACAGATCGCGAGCATAGCATCACAGGTGCCAACACACTCCACAATATCATTCTGGTATACCTCACGACTCGGAGCATCCATTCGTCCAATAAACTCCATAACTTCGAATCCTTGAGCTCTAATCAAATCTTTAAGCAAAACCACCTTTTTGAGAAATACTTTTCTTTCGGAATCCCCCAGCCCCAAAATCGCACACCCCACATATACCTTAATTTTTCCGTCTTTTGTCATACAATAATTTTAGCACAGAAAACCCCCGCTCCGCCTTAGGCGGAGCGGGGGTTTTCCTGAATCTAAAATCTTGAATCTAAAATCTGCCTTTACCCCTTCACCTCCACCCCCATTGATCGGCACGAACCTTCGATAATTTTCATTGCCGCTTCGACAGTATTTGCATTTAAATCTTTAAGCTTCTTTTCAGCAATTTCACGAACCTTGGCTTTGCTAATTGAGCCCACCTTGCTGACAGCGTTCTTGCCAGAACCTTTCTCTTTGCCGATTGCTTTGAGAATAAGCGAGGTGGCCGGCGGGGTTCGGAATACCAAATCAAAAGTACGATCTTCATAAACTGAAATCTCAACAGGCACAATGTCCCCTTTCATATCCTTGGTACCAGCATTGAAACGGGTGACGAATTCACCAATGTTTACCTTTGCCTGACCGAGCGCGGGGCCAATCGGCGGGGCAGGATTTGCTTTTCCACCTTCAATCAAGAGTTTTAATTTTTTTACTGCTTTCTTTGCCATACGATTATAATAGTTAGACGCTTAGGGTATATTAAATCTTCTTAACTTGCAAGAAATCGAGCTCGACTGGGGTTTCGCGACCGAACATAGAAACCAACACTTTCACCTTACCGCGCTCATTGTCCACCTCTCCCACCTTGCCCTCAAGGTCTTTAAACGGACCGTCGACAATTGTAACGGCATCTTCAAGCTCAAGATCGATATTATGCTTTACAGTACCTGAGTTCATACGACCGAACAAAACATCAACTTCAGTCTTATCAAGCGGTACTGGGAAAACTCCTGATCCAACGAATCCCGTAACACGAGGAGTGTTTCGAACAACGTGCCATGAATCATCGGTAACAATCATGTCCACCAATACATAACCCGGGTAAACCTTGTCTTCCTCCTCGACTCTCTTATTTCCTTTTATTTTGATTTTCTTTTCGGTAGGAACAAGTACGTTAAAAATCTTGTCTTCCATGCCCAAAGACTCGATACGCTGTTTCAAATTGCGCTCAACGGCGTTTTCATATCCCGCGTAGGTATGAATGGCGTACCAATTTCGGCCTGCTTGTATTTTTTGTTTAGACATGATTGATTTTGTTAACGAGTCGGCGAGTTTTAGAAAATCATCATCCAGCACTTATTTTGAGTTTTAGAAATTTCTAAAGTCCAAAATAAGTGCTGGATTTAATAAAATATATTCGCGATGCTCATTATTTTATAAAACAAATTTCTGAAGGCCTAGTGAGAATAGATAATCAAACGCACCGAGAAAAAAAGCGGTCGCAAAAGAAATAACGATTACAACAATTGTATACACAATCGCCTGTTTTCGTGTTGGCCAACTAACATGCGCAATTTCTACCTTTGTTTCCTGTAAATATTCTTTAATTTTCATGGATTTCTTATCAAAAAACCCCGCTGGGGGTATCTGTTAATCATACTCTTTTCCCAATAATTGTCAACTGACTAAACCGCTAAAATCAATCTTGACCACTAAATTCAATTAAATGGCCCTGGATGCGAGGCGCCGGCGAGTATTGCTACCAAAATGTGTGTTTATTACATTGCGGGAGCAAACGGAGCCGGCAACCGTCCAATTCTTATTGGCGAGCTGTCGTCGCATGACGGCAACAAAGCAGATGGGGTTATTTTATTGAATTTAATATGGGGACACCGTGACTTAGGCATCTAACACAAACAGTCTGCTTTTCGCGCGTCTTTATATACTTGTTTCCACAGGCACAGACAATGACCTCCGATTTTCTCGGTCGTTCAACCCATTTCCCGGCTTGCTGGAAAGTGCGTTTGCCTACTGGTTTGAAATTTCCCTTTACGGTCATAAATTTATATTAACCAATAAATGTTAAAGCCTTGCCGCGTTTATTCGCTCGCCCTGTTCGTCCAATTCGGTGTACATAATCCTCATACGTCGCGGGCAGATCGAAGTTGATCACGTGCGATACGTCATCAATATCAAGACCGCGAGCAGCCACATCGGTCGCCACCAAAATCTTGGTGTGATTGTCCTTAAATAGACTGAGGGCTCGCTGTCGTTTTGAATGATTTTTATTACCGTGAATTGACTCGGCCTTAAATCCTCTACCAACAAGATCCTTGGCAAGTTTTTCAACACCATGTTTTGTCCTACCGAAAATAAGCACCTTGTTAAACTCTTCCTTGTTGAGAAGCTCGTGCAGTACATCTATTTTGTTTGTGCCGCGCTCAATTCTGACAACATCCTGCTCAACGTTTTTTGATGTATCGCGAGTCTTTACAGAGATTCGAACTGGTTCCTTCAAAAATTCGCCGATCAATTTTTCGATGGTAGTAGAAAGAGTGGCTGAAAAGAAAATAGTCTGGCGAACTTTTGGCATGCCTGCCATAACAGCACGCATGTCGTTTATAAATCCCATATCAAGCATCCGGTCAGCCTCATCAAGCACTATAGTCGCAAATTCTGAAAGATGAATTCGTTTACGATCTACCAAATCTTTGAGGCGACCTGGGGTACCAATGATGAAATTGTATTCGTATTTAAGATCGGAAATCTGGCGCATAATATTTGCTCCGCCGACGGTAACCACAGAAAAAATCTTCGGACCAACCTTGATTCCGCGAACGAACTCTTTTAGCTCCTGGTCGATCTGAATAGCGAGCTCACGTGTAGGTGCAAGAATCAAAACCTTTTCTTTTTTATTTAGACGTACTTTTTGAATAAGCGGAATGAGAAACGCACCAGTTTTACCGGTACCCGTATTTGCAATACCGACAATGTCAGCGCCCTGCAAAACATGCGGAATAGCCCGATCCTGAATCGGGGTCGGCGTTTTGTATCCTTTAGATATAATGGCCTGCTTCAAATGCTCATCAATCTTAAAATCCGTAAACTGGTGTTCCGGTTTAAAATGTTCCACCTCTTCGGTTATAACAGCTTTATTTACAAATCGAGTGGGGTCAATTCTCTCTCCGCTACGGGCGTTGTTGAAATTGCCTCGGCCTCGATTGCCTCCCCCGAATCGGGAACCGCCGGAAGATCGCCCACCGCCAAACCGAGATTGAGGGGAACGGGAAAAGCCACTTCCGGATCGAGATCCTGAGTGAGAAGGGCGTGAACCTTGATACCCCGACGAAGATGCCGGTCGGGCACCAAAAGATGAACTTCGACTTGGACCGTGACTAGCGGGTCGGGAACCTCCAGCCTTACTACTATAGTTTTTATTAAACATAATTTTATCTATAACCAGGTGGCCTTAGGTTAAATATGGCCTTAATAAGGGCTAAAACCCCTATCCTCGCTAGTTTTAGATAAAGCTACTTCGCGTAGCGTTTGAACGTCTAGGTGATTCCTAATTGACGCAAAACCAATGAGATTAAGTTATGCATCAAGTATATACCAAAAGTGTATTTTTGTCAATATCGTGCTAGCATAGCGGAATATGGAAGAGAAAATCTGGGATGTAATCGTGGTGGGAGGCGGGCCGGCCGGCATGATGTGTGCAGGACGGGCTTCCGAGCTTGGCGCGCGAGTGCTTCTCATTGAAAAGAACGAGTCACTCGGCAAAAAACTCCTGATCACCGGCGGAGGTAGGTGCAACGTCACCAACGCTGAATTCGATACAAGAAAATTGCTCGCAAAGTTCAAAAGCGCCGATAAATTTTTATTTTCGGCTTTTTCGCAATGGGATGTAAAAAAAACTATTGATTTTTTCCACGTGAAAAAAATGCAAACGAAAATAGAAAAGGAGCAGAGGGTCTTCCCCGTGAGCGACAGTGCGCAGTCCGTCTGGAACACGTTGGTTGATCACCTGAAAAATAATAATGTTGAAATTCTTTCGAAATCAACCGTAATTGAAATTATAACGTCCGGGGAAAATGTGTCCGGAGTAAAACTGAAGAGTGGAAAAACAATTCTTGGCCGTTCTATTGTAATTGCAACGGGCGGCACATCACGCCCTGAAACCGGTTCTACTGGAGACGGCTACAGCTGGCTGAAAAAAATCGGCCATACTGTGATTGACCCGACCCCTTCCCTCGTGCCAATTGCCCTACAAGATGCTTGGGTAAAAAAACTTTCCGGAGCAAGTCTCACCGATATAAAATTGACGATATTTCAAAATGGCCAGAAACAAGACACTCGAAAAGGAAAAATTCTTTTCACGCATGTGGGTATCAGCGGGCCGACAGTGCTCAACATGAGCAAAGACATCGGAGAACTTTTGAAATATGGTGATGTTGCGCTTTCGCTCGACCTGCTTCCCGCACTTGATTACGGCAAGCTCAACGAGAGACTCCAGGAAATTTTTAAAGAAAACGACAAAAAGAAACTCAAGAACTCCCTCGGCAGTATTGTGCCATCCGCCCTCGCCCCTATCATCGTCGAACTTTCGGGAATTAACCCGGAAACGGCCTGCAACAGCGTTACTCGGGAAGAGCGTCTGAAATTAATAAAATTGCTAAAAGATATTCCGCTTCACGTAAAAAAACTGCTGGGTATCGAAAAAGCCATAATCACCTCTGGCGGAGTGTCGCTCGATGAGGTTGATTTCAAAACGATGCGTTCGCGTCTCTTCCCCAACCTGTATCTCGTCGGCGACATCCTTAACATTGACCGCCCGTCCGGTGGCTATTCGCTCCAGCTCTGCTGGACTACCGGCTTCGTTGCGGGGACCGCCCTCGCACAACAGAAATAATTTTCAACTTCTGAGGACGCGTCAACTTCTTCAGTGCACACTCCCTCTTAAGCGCCTGACTTTTCGTTCTTAGTTTTTCAGAATATTTTAAAACAACCGGCCGGCGGGCCTTCGTGTATCGTGCCCCGGTTTTTAACGTGTTATGCGCAACGACTCGCTTTTTAATATCGTTGGTTGAACCACTATAAAGTGTCCCGTCGGCACACTCGAGTATATATACGTAATAAGCCATTGAACCGTTACACAAATACTAAATTTCTTCTCTGAGCAATTGATGGTATTTATTCACAAAGAAACTTTGAGGGATGAGTTTAATAAGTATGTTAATAATCTTTCTGAGCGGCCTTGATTTCACAAACGCCCAAGCTCTCATTCGGTTAGTCAGTGTTCTAGCAATACCTACCCTTTTCGCACGAATTTTTTGATAATTTTCAAGAGCCTTTTCGATACTATAAGTCTCAGAAACCTTGATGAGCTCCCCGGCCAACACATATCCGTCCTCCATGGCCATTGAAGCCCCGAGGCCAGCGTGAGGCTCAAAACCATGAGCGGCATCACCTAGAAGAACACTTCTACCATTCACCCATCTTTTCATTTTTACATGACTTAAATCGGTTGGACTAATATCTTCATTTTTTAAATTACGCAAAAAACCCGAGAGTACTGATTCGTTCTTGAATAATTTATTTAAACGTTCTAGTCTGCCCGCCACATCGTCCCAAACTGAATGTTTGGCGGGAGCAATAAGTACAGCGAGGGTTCTCGAGCCAACGTCAAATACACCGACAAATTCACCGGGCTCTATATATTCCGTCACCGCCGCATTTTGCTTAAAAGTATTATCAATCCAAGCGTACCAAACTCTCCAATTATCAAATAATTCATAGCTACCAGCAAAAGCAAGTTCACGAACCTGAGAGTGGATACCATCAGCTCCAACGACCAGATCATACTCCTTAATTTCTCCATTAGAAAAGGCCACTTCAATTTTTTCACTTTTCTGCTTTATTTGTGAAATTTCAGTTTTAAAATTTATCTTTTCCAAAGGAGTTAAATCTAGTAGCAATTTATATAAAGCCGCCCTATCGATATGCGTGTAAGCTACGCCATATTCAGAATAAAATTCTGACAAATCATACTTCTTAAGTAATTCCCCTTTTCCATCACACACTCGATAATGACGAATACGACTCCCGAGATAATCAAACCTTTCAGCCAATCCAAGTTTTGCCAAAATATTTCGGCCATTATTCCAAAGCCCCAAAGAAAAGCCTTGCGGAGACTCGTCAGCTTTCTTATCAATTAGTTCAAAATCGATTGCCGAATCTTTTAAAAAACCTGCGAGAGTCAGGCCACCGACTCCCGCTCCGACTATCAAAATTTTCATTTACAAATTATAACAAAATTTAAAAATTACTTCTCCAAGTCAAGCACCTCATCGATCCGAATTTTTTCCACAAAATCCGGCACGTGGGAAACCAGAATCATCGCGCCTTCATATTTACTCAAAGCCTCGGCAATAATCGGAATATGGCGAAAGTTAATGTGGTTGGTTGGCTCGTCTAAAATAAGCAGGCCCGGACGCTGGAGCACAAGCCGAGCAAACGCCACCAAACCTTTCTGTCCTTCAGACAAACTGCCGATTTTTGTGCGAATCATTTCCCCGGTAATCAAAAATCCGGCCGCCGTAGAGCGCATACTCTCCTCTACCTGCTTGTCCATGACCGACATCAGAGAGTCGTATACCGTGTCCTCGAAATTAAGCGTCGAAAAATCTTGACGGTAATACCCCACCTTCACTCCGTCTGAAATAATCGCGTCTTTTGACTTACCCTTTGCAATTGATTCCAATAGTGTAGTTTTACCAATACCGTTTGGGCCACGCAAAAGTAAATGCTGATTGCGACGCATTACAATCGATGTCTTTCTTGAAACCAGTTTGTGAGTTTTCGGACTCATTGTTGAGAAAGCGCTAATTTTCAAAATGTCCCCGATGAGTTCCGGCTGAGATGGAATAATAAACGAACGGATGGTTTTATCTTCTCGTCTGATATCCACCTTCTCCTCCTCAAGTTCATCGGCCTTCTCACGCATGCGCTTGGCAACAAGACGCATCTGACCTCCCTTCTGTGCGAAAAAATTTGCCTTGTCCTTATTTTCCTGAATTTCTTTGGCAAGTTGGGCATTCTTGCGATTTTCTTTTTCGACTCGAGCAATTATCTCGGCCGAAACATCGAAATAGTTGCCGGCATACTGCTCGAGCTTGCGGGTAAAAATATCCAAATACAAAACACCAGTCGAAAACGCGTTTAAAAATTCGGCATCGTGAGAGATGACAATAACCGTCTTTTTGTAATTCTTGAGAAAATCCGTGAGATGGGCAATACCGGCCTTGTCGAGATTATTTGTCGGCTCGTCGAGAAGTAACAAATCTGGATTTTGAATAAGAGCTGACGCAAGAAGCAGTCGCGCCTGCTGTCCACCAGAAAAAGTTCGGACAATTCTGTCATGGACTTTTTCGTGCCCTTTCAAATTAACAATCTCAAGGACTGCATCAATCCGCGGGTCAATGTCGTACATCTTTTTTGAAAAACATTTTGAGAAAAAATCTCGCACCGACATATCGAGTTCGGTTAGAGGAATCACCTGCCGTGACGTAGCGATTGTCACACCTTGGCCAATGACCACTCTGCCTGCCTCCGATTTTAGTGAGCCGTTAATAAGGGCGAAAATAGTGCTTTTACCAGCGCCATTTTGTCCCATGATGGTCACCTTTGAACCCCGGCGCACCGAACAATCCACTTCATCTAAAATGGGCTTGTTGTGACCGTACTCAAAACTGAGTTCTTCGAAGCGAAATATAACTTCGTCCTGTGGCATAAGTCACAAGAGTATCTTATTTTTGACCAAATAGAAAGCTATGATTTGCGTATTTGGCGCATTTCTTCGTTGCTTCGCTCGTTTGTTCCTGCAATGTATAGGCATACATTTTAGTCACAAGCCTCGCTTGCGTCTCGAACTGCATCCAAATACACAAATCCTAACGATCGATAGTAATAACTTATTCCTCCCCACGTCATAATAGATGGTGCAGAACGACGTTCTGCACCATTAATCATAATTTTAAATATATGCCACAAACCCATTCAGACGACAGAAAGGCTAATCGAGCCGATGTACACGCTGATCACGCGGAAGAAAAAGCCGCCTCCGCTCATCACGAAGCGGCAAAAGAGCACGAGCGGAAGGCCAAGGAACAATCCGACAAAAGCCACACGCATTCGCACTAATATGCTCAAGCTCTAAAAAGTGCCTCTCCAGAAACCGAAATGTTTCGTTAGAGAAAAATATCGGCCAATTTTGGTGCGATGAATTGAATACGCTAGGCCGCACGTGCCGAGCTTCTCGGCAATAGAGGGCGCGAGCGTTCGAATGTAGGTACCCGATGAAACAACCACCCGAAACTTTACTATAGTAAAGTTTCGGGGTGTGCCGAACCGAAGGATATTCCATCGCGCACTAATTTCAGATTTTCGAAACCCGCTCCCCACCCGCGGATCGGTTTCGTCCACATGCAACAGATTTATTTTTGCACTTATTTTTTCTACCAGCTCATCTCGAGGCACTGTGCGCGTTCCGAGAAAAATAATCTGGTGAATTGTGCCGGAAACCATCGGAATATCTATCTCCACAAGAGTGTTCTTAATGGCGTGATGAAAGATCGGCACACCGCCAACCGTTTTTGAAGAAAATGCCGGATACGGAGAACGGTACTCTCCCAAACATGACCGCACCGCGTCTCGAATTTCTTTTTCAGACACTTCGGGGGCCTCACCGCAGGTTTCAGCAAGACCCAACACATCTCCCGTATCACTTCTGAAACCAAGAAGCACTTCAAATTCATACTCTTTATCTAGTCCATCATACTGCTTCCGCTTTTTACATTCATTACCAATCAGAATCAAAAGTTTACCGCTCGCCATCGGATCAAGCCGGCCGGCATAGGTCAAAGGTACACCCACAAGCGCAGGATCGGCGGTCCGAAAAACCTCGAGCGCTTGAAGCGGCGTATCGCCAATGTTCTTTTCGGTAATTGCGTAGGGTCTCATAAAATGACTCGAAATTTGAACGGCTCAACAACTTGTTGAGCCGTTCAACCGGCAATGTTAATAGATAATTTGGGATGCCAAAAAAGTGAGAAATTGGTTTACCTCGCTCTGTTTTTTAAGAAAATACTGCGCGACGCTCGCTTTCGACTTTCCCACTCGAATAGTCAGTCCGATATTTTTTAACACGGTAAAAGCATCCTCATCAGTAATCCCGTCTCCAATATAAATGGGAAGTAATTTTTTGCCACTCGATTTTAAAAAATGTCTGTGGAGAGACAGTGCTATGTCCCCTTTCGTACCGCTCGACCGAGAAACGATATCCACCGTCTGGCGTTCCCAAAATATTTTTATATTTTTATTTGAATTGATGGGCCACAGTAACCTGATAACATCTCTTTTGATTGCTGGCCAATCTTTGCGTGGGCATGCATGATAATGAAACGTAATGCCAAATGGCCGATTCTCTCGAAGCACGGCTGGGTGCCTCTTAACCAACAGACCCACCTCACGATTGAGTACTGTAAAAATAGCGGCGACTTCCTTTGAAAGCTTATTCTGCTTTTCACCCAGTCCAAAATCCCACTCAATCCCATGCGATGCTCCGTACGCAATCCCGGGAATCGTCACTTTCTTTTTAATCACGTCAAGAGACCTTCCGGTAATAATGCCGACCGGCACTTTTTGTATAATTTTTAAAAGCAGACGACGGGTCGATGCCGGCAAAAAAGCTTTCCCCGGCATTCGAACAAATGGAGACAGTGTTCCGTCAAAATCCAAAAGGAGCGATATGCCGCGCACGCTCGCAATTCTTTTTTTGATATCTCGACTATGGCCAATAGCTTCCTGCATATATCAGCCCAGCTCGATAATCGATTTAATAAATTCCGCCGCCCACCGGTAAATATTGTAATTCTTTATCGTGTCTCTCATTTTTTTCATGCGACGTCTTTGTTCCGTCGGAGACATCGCTAGGCCTTGGAAAATCGCTTCGGCAACTTCTTCGGCATTGTATGGATTAACAACTATCGCTCCTCGGAGATCGCGAGATGAACCGGCAAACTGGCTCAAAACAAGAGCGCCTTGCTCGTCATTACGGGCGGCCGCATATTCTTTGGCAACCAAATTCATACTATCGTGAAGCGACGTGATCACACAAACGTGCGCCAGTTTATAGAGATGGGAAAGCTCCTCATGGCTATACTGTAAGAGCTCAAGCACAATCGGCTTCCAATCATTTCTGGAAAATTTCTTATTGATTCGCTCAGCCTCCTTCACCACCACATCGCGATACTCCTGATACATTTTTATATCCTGCCGGTGGGGAGAAGAGATCTGCAGAAAAGTAAACTTCTCCCTATACTCCGGGTGTGCATCCAAAAAGATTTCAATACCCCTAAATCGTTCGGGAATTCCTTTTATATAGTCCAACCTGTCCACTCCCAACCCCAAATAGGGAGTTTTTATAGATAAGCGATCCAATGTTTTTCGGTTGGGTGCACTCTTCGCCACCTCCTGACTATTCGTAAAAGAAATGCTGACCGGGAAACAGCGGATGTAAGAAACGTGATCGTTACGTTTGATAGCAAACCGTTCCAGGTCGACTAACGACTCAATCTCCTTGCCCACAGTGTCAATCAAGTTGTTGCAAAATTGCTGCGTGTTGAAACCAATAACATCGGCACCAAGCATACCGTCCAGTATTTCTTTCCGCCACGGACAAATACTAAACGATTCAGCGGACGGCCACGGAATATGAAGAAACAAACCGATACGTGCGTCAGGTCGGGCATCCTTAATCATCCGAGGCAACAGCGTGATGTGGTAATCATTTATAAGAATGATCGGATTTTCAACATCTTTTATTTCCTCCAGAATTGCTTTAGCGTATTTGCCGTTAACTTTTCGGTACATCAGCCAGTCAGATTTCCTGAAAATCGGACGAACATGGGCGATATGGCACAGCGGCCACAATCCTTCCGTGCAAAAGCCCTTATGGAACCCGGCCACTTCGTCGTCAGTAAACCACAAACGCTTTAGTGTGTATTTTGGATGCTCCTGTGGCACTTCAATTTTATCGTGTTCATCCACAAACTCTTTGTCGGCATTACCACTACCGTGGGCAAACCAGAGACCTCCGCAGGCCTCCATGATCGGTTCGAGCGCGGTCGACGCTCCCCCCGCCGGTGAAGAAATTTTTATCTCATTTTTTACTCTTTGATGAGTATATGGCTCGCGGTTAAACGCCAAAAATATTTTTCTTTCCTTCAGGTGCGCTTTCGTAAACTCACGAAGGCGTTCCGCCGTCCACGGAGAATCGATTTTCTCAAGGCGCATCCGCGCTTCCTCGCTCGCCGAAAACCGAGCGTCTGACAAACTCTTGGTCATCTTGGAAATCTCGCCGACGAGCGGCTTGAAAAACGCGTGGTCTTTAATTTGCGAAAGCATCGGACTGCTTTGACCGCTCATCCGAGCCGCTTTTACCGATTCAACCAACCGCACCAGCGGCCGAATGATAATCCAGTAAACCAGAAGTCCCGCGATCAAAAGCAGAATCGCAATCTGGGTCGCCAAGCGAAGCAAATTATTTTCCCAGATCCGCGCGATGGCAACATCGATGTAACCGGCGTTTTGCACCACAAGAAACGCGCCAACGACCCGATCGTCTTGATGAAGCGGATCGACAAAAACGTACAAGCTTTTCTCATCATGTTGTATGAAATCACTGGCCGGCTTGTTGCTGTCCATTGCGGTTCCAACAAGCGGGTTCTTATCCAAAATATCACCTGACACGCCGGCTGACGATGCTACTACGCTTCCTTTTGTGTCATAAATTGCAAGCCCCACCAATCGCTCCCGGTTGGCGAATTTTTCCACGATTTTTTGGAGTGCGACGGTTGAATTGCCGACATAATTCGGTTCAATCGACTCTTTCAAACCCTCGGCCAAAAGCCGAGTACGGTATTCCAAGTCAGCTGACAACGCCTGCTTTTCCTGCCGAGCCTGCTCGAAGGTAAATCCGACCGCAATCAGGATGGCACCCACAATAAGGCTCGTTACGATAAGCAAAATCTTCCTTTTACGCATCCGTCTATTGTCGCAAATCATTGGCCTAGAGCGCAACATGGCCGTTTTGACCGTCTTGAAAAACAGCTCAACAGGGGCAAAAAGAATGGCTCACCCTAGGGTGAGCCATTCTTTTTTCGCCCGAGAGCCAGTCAAAAGTTACAAGTATATATAGTAGTAGCCGGCGACCGCTCTCGCGGCCACCGGTTACTAAAAATCCAGACGGGCAAGGGACTGAAATCTTACAAAACCTCAAAGGTACTCCCAATAACGAATCGATACGAATGTACTGATCCCCGATCCTGTTTTCATTCGTATATTAGTAAAGATTGGTAATTAGTAATATATATATATATATCGAAAAACTTGACAGCATATAAATTATTATCGTCGATTTAAAACTGCATGTAAGAAGCTGTGCCCGTCGGCGTCTGGCGTTAATGTACTACCGGGTGCAGTATGCGCTCGGGCTCGAGCAAAAAACGGAACATCCGCGCGTTTTGACTGGTATTTTTTCCTACGCGACGGCACAGTGTTACGCGCACTGCGTGCTGAGCACTATCTCACAAAAGGCAGGCGACCTTTTGATTATTAGCAACACCACTTTAAAAGTTAAAACTATTATCAACATTAATTAGTATCAAACCTATGAATTACTACACATTACAAAAACAATTTCTGGCGAAAATGATCTCCGTTGTCGCACTGTCCGCCCTCCTCGGAGGATTCCTGGGACTGCTGTCAAACGCGATGATCACCAACGCTCAAGCATCCGGATCTCCGACGTTTTCTTCGGTAGCGGCTGTGCCGAACGCAGCTACGCTCCATGCCGGCCAAACACTCGAGGTCTATTTCTCCGAAGCGAACGGGGCCACCGACCTCACCCTCAACGGAGCATGTACCATCAACGGCGTGGCGGTGACCGAGCTTCAAAATTTGACCGGTGGCCTGTATCGAGTGAACTATCTCATCGGCGCATCCGATCCTGAAGCGAACGCGGGAGCGGTACCGATCAACTGTACCTTGCAAAATAGCGGCGGCGGCTCAACCACCATCACCGCATTCACCGACGGCAACACCGTCGCGATTGACACCAACAGCAATGGAACGATTGATCCGCCGGCAAGCGGGTCATTTTCTTTCTCAAGTGTCACGACCACACCAAACTCAGGACTTCTGACTTTGGGCCAAAACTTGGATATCTATTTGCAGGAAACGAACAACAATAACACCCTAACTATCGGAGGGGCATGTACCATTAACAACGTCGACATCAGCCAGTTCGATGTTCTCGGCAACGGCCAGTACCGAATTCGTCACACCATTACTGAACATGAGTCTGATCAAGCACCGGGCGCTGTCCCATTCAGCTGTAGATTCGGCAACAGTTCAGGCTCACATTTCGTCACTGTCACCGCACTCACCGCGGCGTCTAGTGTCGGAATTGATGTCAACGGCAATGGCACTATCGAATATGGACACGATGCGGCCGCAATCACCATCTCAAGCGTGGCGGCAGTACCAAACTCGGGCACCATCCACGCCGGACAAAGTCTCGATGTCTACTTCCAAGAATCTCATAACTACGCATCGATAACCTTGGGCTCATCGTGTACGGTCAACGGAGTGGAAGTCAGTCCGCTCCACAACTTAACGGGCGGCTTGTACAAAGTGGTCTACACCGTGGGAGCAAATGACTCCGATCGAGCGGCAGGCACCGTACCGATCAACTGTATACTTGCCAACGGCACCTCGACCGTGACCGTAACGGCATTTACCGACAACAACACCTTGGCGATTGATGTCGACGGCGGCAACGGCGGCGGCGGAACATTCACCTTCTCATCGGTGGCAGCAGTTCCGAACACCGGCACCTTGACAGCGGGACAAAATCTCCAGGTCTACTTCCAAGAGTCAACAAACAACGCAACCCTTACCCTCGGCTCATCGTGTACGGTCAACGGGGTGGCGATGAGTCCGCTTCAAAATTTGACCGGCGGTCTCTACAAAGTAGTCTACACTATCGGAGCGAACGACACTGATCGCGCGGCAGGCACCATACCGGTCAACTGTATGTTCAACAACAGCGCGGGTGGCTCGGCAACAGTCGTAGCATTCACCGACAACAACACAGTGGCGATTGACGCCAACGGCAGCGGCAATGAAGGCAGCACCGATGACGGCAACATCGACGGCGATGTTGAGGGCGGCTCCAATCCGGGCAACGGCACGCTTGATGTCACTTCGATCACCCAAGTGGAAAGCGTCGCAACAGCGAACGGCACGTTTGAAAACGGTTGGGTCTGGACGTTCAACGTCACCGTACCGACCAGCGAAACAAGTCTTCAGATGAAGTTCGGTAACTGGACGCACTCAAACGGCACCAACACTATCGCTGCGGCAAACAACATCAGAATCTCATCACAACAGGCAACCGCGACCAGCACCGTGACCATAACAGCGGCCAACACCTACGCCACACCGGCGCTCGTCATTAGCGGCGACATGGACAGCAATCAACCCGGTCGCCAGATTCAAGTAAAGGTCGAAGCCCGAGTACCATCCGGAAGCTTGAACGGTTCCTACACAACAAACTGGGGCATCTTAACAACAGAATAATCGCCACACACTTATGAGTAACACCACGACCACACAAACAATAGTCGGTATCGCGATGGTCTTCGCGCTCACCGCCCCACTACTCTACGCATCGGAAATCAACGGCACATTGAATTCAAATGCGGGAGCGGGCTCCTCGTCTCAAGTGACGGGGAACCTCGCGGCGGTAACCACGACCTCATCATCTGAAATCGGAGGGTCGCTTGGCGCGGGACAAAGCGGTGGCAGTAGCGTTTCGGGAACCGTTACCGGCGGCTCTTCAAACACTGCCGGTGGCGGTGGCGGCGGAGGAGGCGGTGGGAGCTTAGCAGGCACAGTTGTCGGCGGCTCAACCAGCCCTGCCAATAACAGTGGCGGCGGAGGTGGTGGAGGTGGGGGCGGCGGAGTCGAAAGTCTCAGCCCCGGATCTTCACTCGCTCTCGCGTCTTCCAATGATTCCGATTTCGGCACGGGTGAAGGCTTCGACCCGGAACTTGAATCCTTTCTGGCGCAGTACAACACAGGCGGCGGATCAGGCGGACCGTCAGGTCTTGATGATCTGAACAACGAGGTGTTTGACGAAGGATCAGTGTCAAACGCCCCGGGCAATGACCTGGCCGCATCAATCGCAACCGCGACTGATGACGGAGGAATACCTTGGGTCCCGATCACCGTAGGCGTAGCGATAATCTCGCTTCTCGGCTACGGCATCGCAAGCGCTTTCATCCCTTACAAAAAATGAACAAACGCTCGTTCATAAAAGCGCACGGTACTCCGCACCAAAAGTGCGGAGTTGCGTTTTGGGAAAATAGTCGAAAATTAAAACGGCTCCCCGATGACCATCGGGGCGGTTTTCCACACTACATCGACAAAATCCACGCCGCGAGCATGATGTTTGCGAGCTGGTTTGTGACCATCACAAAAATTTGCTTACACCAATATTTCTTTTTTGTACTTCCCCAAATCACCGAGGAAATTTCAACCGGCACAATGAACCCGATCCAGATCCAGAAACCAATGTGATAAATGTTAAACGCGTTGATATATGATACAAGATTCGCAAATGAAATGGTTGTGAAAAAAGTTAGGAAAAGTTGCAGAACGTAAAACGGGGTCATACTCTTCTGTAACTTCTTCATCTCCTCCGGTGGCAGAGCGCTGCAATCCATCTCCATACAATCCTGCCACCACTTTCCAAACAAAAGCGGCGAATACCACAAAGCCCCGAGTGCAAACTGAGCGATAGTGGCAATAATGACGAGCGTATAATTTACTTCCATATAAAAATAGTTAGGTTAATAATTCCATATTAATAATAGCGAAATCCTAGCCAGTCCGCCAGTCTAAAAATATCCCCTATCCGAAACTACACATTTACGCCATGGCGTAAATGTGTAGTTTAAGAAAAATCGAAAAAAAATAAATGGCAAACGACACTGTGCTTGACACACCAAAGGAAAAGACTAGACTGGCAGAAGCGTTTTAACTCAACACTGTTCATTATGCCAGAAGACATCACAGAAGCTCGCGTCGCCGAAATCTACACCGAGAAACACCTCACGAGGGACAAGATCTGGGATATCTACAACGGAGCCCAAAAAGCCCTCCAGCTCACTGGAGGTATCAGTGCGGAGCAAGTGATAATCGAAAGCATCGAAACGGCCGGGGCACGACTCGGCCTCCCCTATCAAGAAGCGGAACAGCTCTATTGGTTTCTCTTTCGCCAAATGTGCGAATAGTCCGCCATCGAAGCCACAGCACCCATTCATGGGTGCTAATTTTTTTTAGTAAAAACCGCCCTACCATCCTCTGCCCCCCGTTCACTTTACTTAAGTAAAGTGGACGGAGATTGAATGATTCAATACTTACACAGAACAGCGCAGGTTCTACCGTGCAACAATCTTCTTGGCTTCCTTTAGAAAAATAAGGTCGCGCATTTGTATAAACTTTCCCTGATAATCTTCAATATCCTTCTCGCTTTCCAAAACCTTGATCGCCAAATTCAAATCCAACCACTCAGTCACAAAACCTTCGGCAATTTCTCCTTCGTCCAAATGAGGAATGCCTTTCTCCCCCAAAACATCAGCAATATAGCAATACGAAATCTGCTGTACCTTAAACTTGTTTCTATATTCTTCAATAGCCCCGACCTCGCGAATGTTGGTGACAGCACAGCCAATCTCTTCTAACAGCTCGCGCCTAAGCGCAGTTTCAAAATCCTCACCTTCTTCGACACCACCACCCGGGAGCTTGTGATAGTGCTTATTCGTTGAATGAAAAAGCGCCACCTTATTCCCCTCATCAAAAACTATCGCGCGCGAAGGCTTTCGCTCAAGAAAGCTGTTCGGCTCAACTGCCAAACTACCGATATCCGAATCTCTAATTGTTTTAAAAATTTTCATATACTGCAGAACCTTTTAAAATGACTGAACCTTTCGCAAAATCTTTTCCATCGCTTTACCCTTTGCCAACTCGTCAATCAACTTATCCAAATAACGCACCTCGCGCATAATCGGGTCTTTGATATCCTCCACTCGCACACCACAAACGACGCCAGTGATGAGCTTACGCGAAGGGTTGATCTTCGGCGCTTCTACGAAAAAAGCCTCGAGGTTCGTTTGCTTTTTGAGCTGTGCTTCGAGTTGCTTCTGTGTATACCCTGTCAGCCAACGAATGATTTCGTCAACCTCTTCCTTGGTACATCCCTTCTTCTCTGCCTTGGCGACATAGAAAGGATAAACCCGTGCGAATATCATTGCGTGCACTCTTTTTAATGTTGCTTCTTTTGTCGGTTTCATCGCTTTATTATAGACAGGAGCATGGAGATAATTTACCATACGAAACTATTGTGATCACTAGGTCTAAATTAAGCTTGGACAGCACTAGTTTAACTGTCTAAATCATCCCAAGCTGTCCTTCTTTTCTCAATTGACTCTTTAATAATGCGTTTTATTTCTTCTCGTAATTGTTTCGAAAGCGCCACTTCCTCTGGTTTTCTACTTTTCTTTGAATACACGTGATTAAAGGTCTTTTCTATCATCCTGTCTCTATCAAAAGGATAACACCCTCCTGCCGGGCGTTCTTCGGTAATATAAAAATCTGTCGGAACAGATGAAAGTACATCTGACGGATTCACTGAGCCAATTATAATATTAGTAAATCCTGCTTTCTCAAGCGTATCCTTTAGTGACGAAAGAGTATCCCCGCTATGAATACAGGAATCAAACACCAACAAAGGCTTATCCTTATCTACCATGAGATGCGTGTACGTGGATTTAAGTTCTTCAACAATTTCGTCTTCCGTACGAGCTTGGCGAGGACTCTCCAATAAATCATCCTTCAACTCACAATCCCGAGCCACTTCTACCAACTCATCGGGGGTCAAAGTATCTCTTGCCTTAAATCCCTTTGGATTCATAAAGTAAATTCCAGGCATCTTTTCATCTGGATATTTATCGCGCCAATACTCCATAACTCCAATATACATCGGTCGAGAACTTCGATCGACAATTACCATATTAGGTATTTTATTGGCATGCAAAAAATCCACGACTCTCTCGCAGTACCGAGCAAGTTCTATTCGTGCATCATCAAAACGGAAAAATACATACTCATGATCAGGATTTTTAGAAGATTCAAGATTCCGCACAAGTCTCTCTAATTGTGCAAGTAAGCGCTCTGCTTCCAATTTATCCTCATCTTCGTTCGAACGTAAGCTGTATCTATCGGATTCCATCATATCAAAATCTAATGGTTCACAATCCCCAAATGGTTGTTCTGTTTTTTCCATACAAATTTATTATATCAAAATTTGAAAAATGGGGTCAGCCACCTTTGTTTTAGAATAGCATACACAAAACAATGGTGGCTAACATTCTAAATTGACTCCGAGACTTGGACCAGGAGTACATTTATCGAAACTTACAGTTTCAGGTAGCTTTCTTCGAAACTCCACTTGGATTTTAATAGTCGCTTCACTCCTTTAAAATCTCGGCGTACACCTTTCCCATTTTTTCGCCATCGGCATGGCTCAAAAATATGGGAGAGGCCTTCGATTCCAAGTCCCGC
>JBBTUO010000014.1:0-5703 GCA_038063715.1 Patescibacteria group bacterium
TGCGCAACCGGTAAGATCACCAACTGTGCCACCTTATCGCCCTTTTCAAATGTATAAGGCTTGTCACTTAAGTTTACCAAATGAACATTGTACTCACCTCGAAATCCAGCGTCATATACTCCACCCACTGTATGCAATCCGGCTTTTGAAATACTACCTTTGTCTTTCACAATCGCCGCATATCCCTCTGGAAATTCAAGCGCGAATCCATTGTAAAACCTATGATGGCCGCCGGGTTGAACCGTAACCCCTTCCAGAGAGTACAGATCAAGCCCCACGTCGCCGGGATGGGCATAACTAGGCAATTTCGCGTCAGGATTGAGCCTTTTTATCTTCACATTGAGCATAATATTTTTAGGGCCAGCACGTTTGGATGCAATTCGAGGCGCAAGCGAGGCTTGCGACCAAAATGTGTGCCTACACATTGCGGAAGCAAACGAGCGAAGCAACAAAGAAGTGCGCCAAACATGCTGGTCCTCATTTTAGCAACTTTGCGACCCTTTCCCAAATTCTAGCCTGAACCTCAGCGAGAGATAAAATGCCAGCCTTAGTACGATAATCGATCACCGCCCATTTGTACTTTTTAGCGACCGAAAGATATGCTTCGGCTGAATCCTTCAGATGTTGTAAATCAGCTTCATGAATATCTCGTTTCTTGCCTTTTGTGTACGCCCTCTCCCCTTTTTGATCGACAAATTTTTGGCCAACTTCTGGTGGCACATAGAGCAAGATGGTGAGATCCGGTTTTGGAATCCCAAAAATTCCGTACTCAAGTTCTTCGAGCCATTTCAAAAACTTTTCTCGCTTAGATTTATTTTTTATTTTCCCAGCTTGATGGCCCATGTTGGCGGAGACATAACGATTGCTCACCACAATCTTCCCTTCGGAAAGCCACTTGCGAATTTCAAAAGATTTATCAAATCGGTCTAACGCATAAAACATCGAGCCCTGATATGGCCCCACTTCCTCCGCTGTACCGTACTCGCCCCGTAAATATTTCTCCGCAAAATATGCCGAAGGTCGTCCGTACTGTGGAAAATCAGCCAGCTCAAAAGGAATACCAAGCGTAGTCAATTTCTCCGCCAAAAATTTGGTTTGGGTAGCTTTACCAGAACCATCCGTTCCTTCTATAACAATAAATTTTCCCTGTTTAACCATAAATTATTTAGGGTACACGTGATAGTAATCCTCCATGAAGTTCATCCGGTTGGCTGGCTTTTTGGGAGGCTCCGTAAACCTCACCTCAAATCCCTGCTCTTTACAGAACTCCTGAAAATCCCAAGCTTCCTGCCATGTCTTAAAGGACAACCGGCGACTATCCCATATATCCCTCCCTGCTCCTATAGATCGGGCAAGCTCCAACATTCGATCTGTTTTTTCAATCGCCTCCATCTCTTTGCGATGCAATTCGGCATGTATTTTTCGAACTTCTTCCGGATCTGATGCAGACGAAGTTTCGTGATTAGCCATGATTTTTTCTTAAAACGCTGTTAATCTTCTGCGCAATCTTCACAAACTCCTTCTCTTTCTTCCCGCGCGTGGTTTCAGCAGGTGAACCCAGACGAATACCGGAAGGATCAAACGGACTTCTGGTTTCGCTTGGAATAGTGTTTTTGTTACAAATAATCCCCGCGGCTTCAAGTTTCGCCTCGGCCTCTTTGCCGGGGATTCCTTTCCCCTCCATCCAGGTATCAACCAAGACCAAGTGTGAATCGGTACCGCCCGAAATTACATGCCAACCCAATTTTGAAAGTTCCCCCGCAAGCGCTTTTGCGTTTTTCACAATTTGCACCGCATATTTTTTAAATGCCGGTGTTGAGGCCTCTTTAAGTGCAACCGCAACCGCCGCAATCTGACTCATGTGCGGACCGCCCTGAAGACCGGGGAAAATTGCCCTGTCTGTTAATGTTCCCAAGTCTTTGTCCCCTATCTTTTTGTCCTTGCGAGAAAAAATAATTGCACTTCGAGGGCCACGAAGTGTTTTGTGAGTAGTCGTCGTTACAACATCAGCATACTCAAACGGCGAATTGTAGACGTCTCCCGCAACCAGTCCGGCAACATGCGACATGTCTACCATCAGAAGCGCACCCGAAGCATCAGCGATCTCTCGGAACTTTTTGAAATCAATCATGCGAGGATAGGCAGTAAATCCAGCCACGATAAGATTCGGCTTTTCGAGAACAGCACATTTTTTGAGCGCCTCATAATCAAGCACCTCCGTTTTTGGATCAACGCCATAGGGCACTTGCTGCCACGCCTTGCCAGTGAGAGATACTTTTTGGCCATGAGTAAGGTGGCCGCCCGCAGTGAGCGTCATACCCATTATTTTCCCTCCCAGCGGGACAAGGCCTACGTAGACACCGAGATTTGCCGGTGATCCGGAATGCGGCTGGACATTCGCGTGCCACTGTTCCGACGATAATCCAAATAATTTGAGCGCTCGCTCTCGAGCTACGTCTTCCAACTGATCAGTATATGTCTGTCCACCGTAATATCGCTTGTGCGGATAACCTTCAGCATATTTATTATCGAAAATTGAACCGAGCGCTTTCAACACATCTGCCGATGCGTAATTTTCCGAAGGAATAAGATTAATTACCTTTTTTTGCCGAATTGCTTCGGCTTTTATTAGTTTTTCAATTTGTTTGTCTTTCATAATTTTAGGAAAATTTATTTATACCAATATACGGATGAATACGAATCAACGAATGGCTACGAATAAGAAACTTACACCATAGTAATCGCATTCTAACACAAGCAATTGGCAAAAGAAAAAACTTCGAACTGACAGCCCCCTACATTATATTTAAGCTATAGCTTAAATATAATGTAGGGGTGCTAAAAAATGGCTCAACAGAGAAACGGCTCAACAAGGAAACCTCGTTGAGCCGTTAAGCAGTGGACCGTAACTCATGCCCTACTTCCCTAGTATGTTATCGGGGGATTTCGGATTAAAAAGCTTTTCGCTTTCATCCAACAGATACACATCGCGAACACCGCCCGCAATCATTGAGTCCCAACACGGCTTACAGCACCACCAATGACCCCAGTGATATATATCTGCACCACGAGTATCTATTCCCTGTTTCTTAGTCAGTTTCATCACCAAAGTCTCCGCATGATTCCTTGACGATGCACACCCGGGACAAAGCCAGTACTTTTGGCCGGAGGGAATTTTCAAAAGTCTGCGAATACAAAAACCTTCTCGGTGTAATTTAATTAATTTTTCGTTCTTAAGGGCAGATTGATTTGCTGCGCGACCAATAACCATTCCGTTCTTGACCAAGACTGCACTAGTTGGATGATTATGGTCAGTTGAAAGTTCCCGACAAGCATCCTCTGCGGCACGCATAAAGCGGTCATGAGCGGGTACATATTTTATTGTTCTGCCTTCGGGAAGATACGGATATTGAATCGTCATGGATAAGATAATATCACAAAAATACTCTGTGTTGGCATAGTCCTGAAAGTGAGTATAATTTAATGTATGGCAACAAAATTCGACGAAATATATCAGGACATGATCTCAAGAATCATGGCGGATGGAACTGATGAGGAAAACAAAAGTAAGAGAGCTGGTAGTGAAAGAGCTACTTACAAAACCAGAGCGATTCCTGGCATGCATTTTTCCACTGATCTCGAAAAAGATGGTTTCCCGTTGCTCACCCTCCGAAAAATTCCAATAAAGGCTTTCGTCGCGGAACAAGCTTGGTTTATCATGGGCTCACGCAAACCAGAAGACACACTTCGGACGTACACGAAAATTTGGGATGCTTTTACCAATCCGGGGGATGTAGTCACGGTCGCATACGGGTATCGCTGGAGAAAACATTTTGGCCGCGACCAACTAAAACTCCTGATAGACCTCCTTGAAAAAGAGCCTGGATCTCGACATGGAGTAATTGTCACCTGGGATCCATCACAAGATGGACTTTCGTTATTCAAGAAAAAAAATGTTCCCTGCCCCTATACCTTTACTGTCAATATAATCGCTGGACGACTACACCTTCATAATATTGTTCGATCAAACGACATGATTTTAGGATTTCCTTTTGATGTTGCAGGGTTCGCACTGTTAGCACATATTCTGGCTCAAAAATTGAGAGTTCGACCGGGCGTATATTCTCATTCGATATCGAATGCCCATATCTATGATTCACATTTTGCAGGGGCGGAGGAGTTAATAAAAAGGCAAAACACTCATCAAAAAATTACACTGTCTCTGCCGCCAAAAACATTCGAAAAAATGGAAAAGAGAGACACAAAAACCATAGATGCGATTATTGAGAACCTGGCAAGCCAATACAAGCCAATGGACCCGATCGGCGGAATCAAGATAATCGCATATTAATTTTTTCACATGCTCTCCCTCATTGTTGCTACGTCAGAAAATAACGTCATTGGGAATAAAAATCAAATTCCTTGGCGAATGCCACGAGACCAGAAACGTTTTGCGTTGATTACGAAAGGTAAAACAGTAATCATGGGCCGCAATACCTATGAATCGATACTCTCAAGTCTGGGAAAACCTTTGCCTA
This sequence comes from Patescibacteria group bacterium, assembly GCA_038063715.1. GTDB lineage: Bacteria > Patescibacteriota > Minisyncoccia > Phycocordibacterales > SIBU01 > SIBU01. Next base: position 4,539 of record JBBTUO010000014.1, read on the forward strand.
ACCGAACAAACATTGTAGTTACGCGGAATGCAAATTTTAAAGCTCCCGATTGCACTATTGTTCACTCCCTCAATGAAGCCCTCAAAAAAACTGACAATAAGACAGAGGTGTTTGATATTGGCGGCTCACAACTTTACACCGAGGGGCTGGCAAAAGCCGACAAAGTGTATCGAACCCTCATTCACACCACTATAGACGGTGATGCGTTCTTCCCCGCCCTAGATCCAAAAGAGTGGAAACTGATTGATTCACAGTTCGAAGCAAAGGATGACAAAAATCTGTTCGACGCCACGTACGAGGTTTACATTCGAAACCATTAGTATAAAATTGACTGGTCTTAATCATAATTCCTGATTCATAATTCTTAATTCATCTTCAATGTCCGTCATTACAAAAAAACAAATCATCGAGCGAGTAAAAACCGACGACATCACATTTGTCCCGCCTCTCGACACTCTCCAACTTCAAGAGCACTCGGTTGATCTCCGTCTTGGTTTTACTTTCATGGTTCCAAAAATTTGGCACCTAACCACGCACGGCCGCGAAGCGCTTGAGATCACCCATTTCGATAAAAATAATGCTGGTTTTTTTGATGTAGTAGAACTCGAAGAAGGACAGTACTTTGAACTCCTCCCGCAGGAATATATTTTGGTCAGCACACTCGAAACTATAAAAATTCCAAAAGACCTGATGGCGATCCTTTACCCTCGTTCTTCAACCAACCGCAAAGGATTATCCCTCGACCTCACTGGTATTGTAGATTCAGGCTACGAAGGCCAACTTACTCTTCCGCTTCGCAATAATACCCGTTCACAAAGTGTCAGACTCTACCCAGGCGAGCGTATTTGCCAAATTGTTTTTGAAGAACTCAAGGAGCCGGTCAACGCCCGCAAGAGCAAGTACCACAAAAAAGATATTATCGAGGGTGTTGCTCGTGAAAAACGAGATGAAGCATCCTACATCCTGAAAGGTGACATCAAAAAGCTAAAAAGTGAGTTTGCGGTCATTAAGCCGACCGAAGAAAAGAAAAACTAGGATCGACGCTTTGGCAGCTTAGGAAGCAAGGGCCGATACATATCATCCTCAATCGGAATCTGAAGCTCCACGGGGTTGACTGTTTCCTGAAATTTCACTGGCGCACCCGTGATAACGGCGAGCGGCTGCT
>JBBTUO010000015.1:0-10275 GCA_038063715.1 Patescibacteria group bacterium
TAGCGATGAATTTTTGCTTCCAGCTTTTGAGTATCGCAGTAATGGAATTTGTCTTACCACCTGTTTTTGCTGCCGGGTCGTTGTAATACACAAGGCCGTCTTCAATCGCGTTGATTACCACAAGGTGTGGTATTGGATTGGTCGGTTCAAATTTGTAATGCACCGAAGCTATGAGCGGACCATCTTTTAATTGTTTTGAGAATGCGGCGAGGGCAGTTTTCGAATCCGTCTTCGAAAGGTCGTAGGCTTTTCCATCAAGATCGTATTTTTTTGACAAGTCGATCAGACCTTTGTGTATCCAGCCGGCGTTTTTTATATATGCGCCAGCGGCAATACCTCGATTGAGTAGTGTGTTGACCGACACCGTGTCTGGCTCAAAATAGTTAATAACCATCGCCAAGCTTGCGACGCCACAGCCTATTTTTTGCCACGATGGGGAAGCGATGTCCTTGAATTGAGAATAAAAGGGTACATCGGGGATGGGGTCTGGAGCAGCAATAGGGGCAATAATAGATTTTCGAATTTCGGGGGCGAGGACTTCTGTATGATATTCGGCAATAATCGGTGTTTGGTGAAAAATATACGGCGTTACCATGAACATGTGTCAAAGCATCTCACACATTCAGGTCAATAACAAATTTGTCGTGTGGTCTAATTTTGCACGACTACGTTCATGCCGATTTCAGCCCACATATAAAGCCTTTTTGCGGTTTGCAGGTCTAGATTTACGCACCCATGAGACCATCTTTCTCCAAAACTGTCATGCCAATAGGCACCGTGAATGGCCGCGCCTCCGTGTGTGAAATATATGTCCCATGGAACACCCGGTAGGTCATACACTTGTTCGCTCACCTCTGGAATAGGTCCTTGCATAAATCGCGTTGGGGTCATTTTGAATACGCTGAAAGCGCCTCGCGGTGTTGGTGTGTCCTCAAGTCCTGTTGAAATTGGCTCTTCCATAAATAGAGTATCGCCGTGGTACGCGAACAGTTTTTGTTCGGAGATGTCTATAACGATGCGCTTTGTCGTCACAGCAGTTTCTCCTTTTTTAATAACGCGTTCTCCTTCGTTTCGAAATTCATGCACGAGGTCAGTTGCTACATACCAATCTTCGGTTACACGTTCGGGATACAATGGCTTTTGGCCGAAACCGATTTTGTACCAGGAGCGGCCATTTTCTGTCACGGTGTCAGTGATCGAGAGGACGATGCCAGTGCGAAGACGGGTGACAATGGGGTAGTCGATTCCGGGTCCGGAACGGACGTTGACACACTCCCCCTTGTACTCAAAATCACAACTGTCGATTACCTCCATGTACCGTTCCGAGTTGTCCGGGACCGGAGGTACAAATAGGAGAGCCGAGCTGACGGATGCGGACATTGCGATGGGACTATTATTTTTAGCGTATTCGGTTTTTGGCAATGCAAACAAAGACATAGAGACCAGTGCAAAAATGCTGCTATACAATAGATATTTGTTCCGACGCACGAACAGCGGGTGGGAAATTATGATTTCATACAACGCTCGAGTAGAAGCAAAGGATTTAATGCCCGGTGATGGGTAACTTTTGTTTTCATGTACGTGAGTATTCATATAACATCAGACGTGTTGGTTTTGGAAAGGTTACAGGATGTTCTCCGCAATTAAAATCACCTCTCGTTTGAGAGGCGATTTTAATAAATGATCTGTTTTAGGTGGTGGCGATACCTAGACCTTGGTTCGGTTAGAATTTTTCTTCCTGTTTTTTACTATGCTCACAATGCCGATAATAACCACCAGAAGCCCGAGCAGTTGCCCTCCAGGACTATCATCATATTCGCCGTATACAAACAGAAATGCACCGAATAAAATTACGAGAACAAAACACAAAAGTTTAATTTTATGCATAAGTGAATTCTTCAGGTTAACGAGGGGTTTATTGTTCATCGTCTTCTATAGCGTCAAACACTCTCATTTGGGCCTTATCTGGAGCAAGGTTGTTGTCATCCGAGCCTAGGGCGGTTATGGTTTTTCTATCTAGTCGTTCTTTTAATAAATTTTGCACATCTGCAATTTTTATTTCTTCAGGCCGAGTCGCTTGTGATGTCTCTGCAACCGTAATTATCGCTTCGACTATGTCCTTTAAGAAAAACTGTGCATCGAATGGCCCTTCAGTTGCCATTTCGACTAGCCATGTGGGGCCGGATGCAAGGAACTGCTCCTTACCCTCAACGCTCCCAATATCATTGGGTTTGTTAAAAAATGCAGAAGCCTTCTTTGTATCAGCTAAAAGCTCATCGCGAGTTGTTGGTGCGAGTTTCTCTTGGCGCACATTTTCTACTGGTTGGGTCGGCTGTTCTGATTTGCCAAATAAATTTCTTAGTCCAAACATAAGGGTGGTGGGTTAATATCTATACTTTACCATCTGGAGCTCGAGGGGACAATGAGTTGCAAATTCGGGAAAGAAAAAAAACCGCAGGATTGCTCCTGCGGCGGGGTAGGGGGTCAAATTCGGACTCGTCGACCACGGGGACCATTTTTACCAAAATGTCCCTTGGTGGGGAAATCACATACAACTCCGGCGCTAACCGGCGTAACCTCGTCTTCACCGACAATACGAGTCAAGGCCCCTGATCTGTTGTGGCCAACGCAAATTTCAAGCCTACCATCAGGGAATACCCTGCATACCCTGCAACTGCGTTCCTGGAAATGCACGTATTCGATTGCTTTGGTGTTCATATTCTTCAGTATGTTGCTTTCTTTGCTTGCAGGACAATACTATAGAATGTATATTAAGTCAACTAACAAGAATCCGGAGATGCTACATATTCTATTGTCCTGACGGTACCACGAGTGGCTTGCGCTGGCGCTCTGCTCAATCGTGCTTTGATCCCTATACGGAACTGTTCTGGGGATAGGGGTATCTTTCTCTACGAGAACAGTATAGGTTTCCCTTCAATCCAAAAGATGACGGGTGTAGGCTTGATCAAGGCAACGAAGGTTCTGTTGCTGTAATCATTGCAAGGGATGACCGTCATAAATAATAAGTATTAATTAATCTTTAAAATTATATGGCAGACTCATCATTTAGTTCAGCAACCACCAAACCTCTGTATCGTGGTACACAGATTGTTTGGTATGTTCTCGGGTTTATTGAAGTGTTGCTTGCGTTTCGGTTCGTCTTAAAGTTTTTAGGTGCAAATCCTGAAGCCGGTTTTTCGAGTTTCGTGTACGGGATTACATATGTCTTTGCGACTCCATTTTTAAGTGTATTTCGAAGTAGCGTGATTGTAGAAGGAAGCGTATTCGAGTGGACGACAATTCTTGCCATGTTCGCGTATTGGGTCATCGCAGTGGGTATTATCAAGTTGTTTCTTATGGGTAAGACCGTCTCAACTCCGGAAGCAGCTGTAAAGTTGAACGATCAAGAAACTGATCTAACTAACTAATATGCTTGAAACCCTCATTGTAGTTCTTATTGTCCTCTGGCTCCTGGGTTACAGGTTTAGTCGGGGAGGTAATTTTATCCATATTTTTTTGGTTGTCGTGGTTGTAATACTTTTGCTCAAACTTTTGTAGGTTGATTCTGGGTAAGCAACAAAATCACCTTGAATAGGTTGATTTTTGTTTGCTTGACTAGATGGTTTCGGGGATAGGACATCTTCCATTACATGGACGGTACCCCGATTGGTTTTTCTGGTACGCTTAGCTTCCAGAAAAAGCTCAATCGGGCTTCGATCACTATACGGAAGCGTGGGGATAGGGAATCTTTTCCTACGGAAACAGTATACCTTTCCCATCCAGCACTAATTTTCAGAAAATTAGTGCTGGATACGGGAGAAGGTTTTCGATCCCTATCACGCGAGCAAAGCAGTTTGCTCGCTTCCCGCGCGAGAATTTATTTAAAAAAGCCCACAGCAAAACTGTGGGCTTTTTTAAATAAATTCTCTGCTCCGGGGATAGGGATCGAACCTATGACCAATCGCTTACACGGAATCCATTATTACTAATGGCGTGGACTATATCATCTCCATAGTTTGTACTTTAGGAGCGAGGGGCTTCGCCTACATCACTTTTGTGATCGGCTACTTCCTTACGGAATAGTCTCTACACCTTCCCACCGTATTGGCGGGCTCGGCTCGGGATTACCCAAAATGGGTTTCCCCGAATTCACCTCGTTATTCGATTTGCCTTTCGACAAAAAGCTGCAATAACTTTACAGGCGACTGCTCTACCGCTGAGCTACCCCGGAGCGGAAAATTCATTATCAGGACTTCCTCAGTCGGCGCATTTCTTCGTTGCTTCGCTCATTTGCTCCCGCAATGTAATAAGCATACATTTTGGTCGCAAGCCGATCTCGCGCCTCGAACTGCATCCAACTGAAAAAGCCCTGTGTATCTAATTGTCAATAATCTGACCTCGCTATCATAGCAAAATTTATAAAAAAGTGAAATAATCTCAAGATGTATATAAAAGTGGAAGTTTTGGCTGGGGCGAAAGCGGAGAGGGTAGAGAAAACTGGCCCAGACTCATTTGTTATAACTGTACGTCAGAAGGCTGAGCAAAACGCTGCAAATAGGCGGGTACTTGAGTTAATCCGGGCCGAATTCGGTGGTGGTCGGAGTATTGTAAGGATAGTAAGTGGCCACCATAGTCTCCACAAGATACTCAGTGTAGAGGTAGTAGCAAAAACCCCTTAAATCTGGTATAATATACCCCGTATGCTTTCAGCCCCGACAGTAGCACTAATTGGAAAACTAAAGACTCAAAAACCCATTGCCGCCTATTCATCTGGCGACTCTTTTATTAATGTTAATAAAATCACTGAAAAGGCGGGTGCAGCGTATGAAAAGCTTCGTTACTTGATTGATTACAAAGACGAGCGTCATATTCGCCGAAGTGCTATTGAGCGCATCATTAAACGCAGAATTCTTTTTGAAGGAGGAGAGGGCCTCGGTCTCTCGCTCATTCAGGAGTTGATCGCCGGACGCTACCTGCCTAACAACACAATCTCTGAACACGCCGCCATTGATGTTGAAAAAATAATTAGTAAGTACAAAATGCTTGAGAGCGCTAATCCGTCGGATTTGCGCGAGGAGCCTCGTTCACGAAAAATTCTAGTACGATTGATGGCGAGTGAGCTTGAGGCATTTTTCTATCCAAACAGTGAGGACGATTTTGTTGTAGACGCTTTTTACGAAACAATCAAGGATTCGGTGAGAATTGAAGAGATGATTTCAAATCAGATCATTCAAACACAAATATTGATTGCTTGTTACCGAAGCCTTCTCAACACGGATGACGAGACGCTTTTCTATAAGCTCTGGCTCAAGCGTTTGCCGGTTGATTGGGAAACATTTGAGGATGAAAATGCCCTCAGAAATATCGGTGCAAAAAGTGTGCAAATTTGGAAGGAGATACGGGTGTCTTTAGAGCACCCATTGAGTTATAAGCTACTGCCTAGATTTTATAATTACGGCATATATTTTTCTGTCATCCGCGAAGTTGTGCGCGCCTATGGAGCAGAATCTGAGCGCGTTCTTTCCGACCATGCTGGCCTGAAGGAGTTTGCCAAAAAATTTCTTGCAAAGAATTACACCCAGCAGTATGCAAAGGTTCGCGGTAGCGCGATTCGTGCAGTTTTCTACATATTTTTGACCAAAATGCTCCTCGCACTTGCGCTTGAAGTTCCGTACCAGATGTATTTTCTTAAAAGTATTGAATACACGCCCATAGCTACTAACCTTCTGTTCCACCCATTTCTTTTGTTCTTTGTAACAATGTCTGTTCGTCCACTAGGTGATGAAAATACTCGCTCTATTATTGGTGGTGTCGAAGGCGTACTTTCGGGAGATGATATCAAGTTGATAAAAATAAAGGTAAATGGAACTGGTTTTTTCAACTCCCTCTTTTTGTTTTTGTACGCAATTCTCTTTTTGGTTGTATTCGGTGCGATTGTAGGAGCACTTCGTGGCTGGAATTGGAGCATCGTTAGTATTTTCTTGTTTGTCTGTTTCTTGACGCTCGTTAGTTATTTTGCCCTTCGTATACGCCACAGCGCCAATAAATGGAAGGTGGCGAAAGAGGATGATCGCATTATCACACTAGCGTTCAATCTTTTTGCCCTGCCGATTGTTCGCGCCGGTAAATGGCTTTCTCGCAAATTCTCTTCAATCAATCTTTTCGCTTTCGTGCTTGATTTTATTATCGAAACGCCGTTTAAAATGCTCCTTCACATTTCTGACGCTTTCGTCTCATTCCTAAAGGAAAAGCAAGAGGACACATATTAAATTGAAAGTAGTATAATTTCTTTTTTTATACTAGGTGGTATAATTAAGATATGAAAATAAACCTAAAAGCGATGGGGATGGAGATTACCAGCGAGATTTCTGACTATTTACACAAAAGACTATCTAGTATTGAAAAATTTTTACCGACAAACGAGGGTTCATTTATTGTAGACGTTGAGTTGGGTAGAACGACGAATCATCACAACACTGGTGATGTTTTTCGGGCGGAAATAAATTTGTTTATTGGAGGCAAAACCTTTAGGGCGGTTTCGGAACAGATTGATTTGCATTCAGCCATTGATGATATGAAAGATGAGGTTACTCGCGAGCTCAGTTCATTCAAAGAAAAGCGAATTTCAATTGTTCGACGCGCAGGGCAGAAATTTAAAGGGCTTTTTAAGCGTTTCTATCAGTAAGATTTCCATAATCGGCGCATTTCTTCGTTGCTTCGCTCATTTGCTCCCGCAATGTAATAAGCATACATTTTGGTCGCAAGCCTCGCTCGTGCCTCGAACTTCATCCAATTACGAAAATCTTAATAAGTGGAATTTATGAATTTAAAAAAAGATTTAGGCTCAACTATATCAATGCTTTTTCTTCTCGGACTAACAGCCGTTGTTGCTTTTATTTTTTACATGGCTAGCACTGCTGAAATAATTGGTGAAAACTACAATTCAAAGACGGCGCTGTTGCTCGAGGAGTATAAATAATTAAAAAAATACCGCGCAGAGCCAGGCTCTGCGCGGTTGTTGATTGTGTGAAGGAACGGAATTATGCCGCAAGCGGAAGACCGGCTTCCTCGAACTCGGTGTAGGCTTGTTCGAGATACGGAACGAATGGCCCCATACGAGCCACTCCGTCACCAAGCGCACTGCAATCCGCAACTGTATCATCGCCAAACGGTTCCGGAATCACCGGCATGTTTTTGATCCTCGAGAGGATCTTCTTGCAAGTTGCTACGATTTTGTCCCAGTCCTGATGATCTCCCTTTGCGCCCGGCGCAATACGCTTGTCACCGTGCAGGTGCAGATAGACGATCCAGTCGGCGGCGAGGCGGATCATTTTGGCAGGATCTTCTCCTTGCTCGATGCTATGGAAGACATCGAAATGCATGCGGACATTGGCCCTGTTGACGGCCTTGAGGATCTTGATCATGGCACGAGTGCCACCGACCACCTTGTCCTCCTTCGGACGGAGGAACTCCACCGCGAGGATGAGCTTTGCTCTTTTCAGAATCTGGGCGGCCACTCTGAAGAATTTAACCATGCGATTGTGCCGATCGGTGATCGTGAGGTGGCTGTAGTCCTGCCCAAGGCCTCCCCAGGTGGGACCATCAATGAAACGGACCACCACCTTCTCACGTAGAATTTCAGCTGCCGCGACGATATCGTGCATAGTTTCGAACGCGCGGGCGACGTCCACGTCATCACCAAGCGGGTCCCCACAGAGGGATCTTCCATTATCGTCGTATCCCCAGAAGTGGCAGAGCGCGATCTCTTCGATCCCAGCTTCCTTAGCCGCCTGAGCGATCATCTGCCATGTCACCTCACCTCCAACGAGGCCGTAGGGGATCTCGAAGATTTTCGCACCTAGCTTGGCTGCCTTCCGCATTGCTTCGGTGAGCAAGTCGAGCTTCTCTTTGGTGTTAATGTGGAACATGACGCTCAGAGCATGAGCGCCAAGTATGAACTGCTGAATCCAGGCTCTTCTCATTATTTTTTGTGGGCCTTAGGCCCTGTGTATTGTTTCTGGTCTACTTGGTTTTCCGATTCCATCACGTCAAAGATCTAGGGTATTTCTACCCGGTTGTTTCAACATGAGTAGAAATTTCATGCAAAATTTACGCCATCATACAGTTTTTGTCAAGCTTTCAGGCTTGTAGAATCGGTTAGTTGGGGTTACTATGAGACTAGGATCATATAAATTTATTTACGAGATAATTTAAAATTCATATGGAAACAGCATTTCTAGTCGGACGAATCATCTTTGGCGGATATTTTATTATGAGTGGTGTGAATCATTTTATGAAGCTCGATATGATGGCTGGATATGCCGGATCGAAAGGGGTGCCTCAAGCAAAGTTTGCGGTTGCAAGTACAGGTGTTCTTTTGGTCTTGGGAGGTCTAGGAGTGGTTCTTGGTGTACTGATACACGCCTCGCTTTTGGCGCTAGCAATTTTTATAGTAGGAGTTACACCAATGATGCATCAGTTTTGGAAAATTACCGACCCAATGCAAAAAATGGGTGAGCAAATTAATTTTATGAAAAACGCCGCACTTTTTGGCGCCGTATTGATGCTTTATATGATCGCGTTACCGTGGCCACTCTCGATCGCGTTTTAAGATTTTAAACTCTGGTGTTGCTACGCGACATAAGTGTTCACTGTGCCTCAAGAGTACTCGATGCATAAGTGTTCACTTCGCTCCCTTAAACTCGGTATAACTCATTTCACTCTTTCCCTCGGGAACAACCTTTTTAATAACAAGAAGGTTGTTTTCGTACGATGCATCGGTGATTAGAATACGTTTTTTCTGTCCCGATTCGCCCACAAAGAAAAAAGTGCCAGGCCATCCAGCAAACGCCTGAATTTTTAGGAAATTTTTGTACGGATCGTCGCTAAAATTAATTTCGCCCTGCGATTTTTCGATTTTAGGTGCGTATGTGGCTAGGGTATGATCCTGGTCCTTAGCCATAATTTTTCCCTCGGCCCAAAGGGGAATGATTTCGGCTAGAAGTTCACCGCCGACTTTGTTTGACCAGGCTCGAAGCTCGAGGCCTGTTGGTGGCCAGTGAGGTGCTGAAACATCGCGGGTGGCCACAATCGGTCCGTGATCCATTTTTTCATCCAGCAACAAAATTGAAATGCCGGTGTGACGGTCGTCATTCAAAATTTGAGACTCGATAGGGGAGGCGCCACGATATTTTGGTAGAAGAGAGTAGTGAATATTGAGTGTGCCTTTCGATGGAATTGCCAAGATTTCCTTTGGGATTATTTTGCCATATGCAACTACAACAAATAGTTGATGGCTGATAGTTGATAGTTTACCGAGAAAGATGGGGTCAAGTAGGTTCTCAGGTTGTAAAAATGGAATGTTATTCTTGATAGCCCAAATCTTCACTGGCGGGGGAGTTAGAACCAGTTTTCTTCCCTGAGGCCTATCAGGATTAGTAACAATAAGCGAAGGCACAAGTCCTTTGCATTTTAAATGTTCTAATATTTCAGCAGATAATTCAGGTGTGCCGAAAAAAACAAATGGAATGGAATCATGAATCATGAATCAGGAATTATGAATAAAAAAAGAAATTGAAATAGGCGATCTGATCATGATTCTTGATTTGTGATTCCTGATTCTATTTCGGTCGGCGGTATCTCCTTTACATCAACTGCCTTGTCGATAAAAAGAATACCATCAAGGTGATCGATTTCATGCTGGAAGATTTGAGCCATCAGCCCCTTTGCACCTTTTGTGATAGGTTCACCATTTTCGTTCAATGCCCTTACTGTAACTTTATCGGCTCGTTTTACTTTTCCGTACGCGTATCGAACACTTAAGCAGCCCTCCTCAAGCAATTCCCTTGTCTTTGAAATTTTGGTAATGACCGGGTTTATGTACACAATATGTCCGTAGATTTTTTCAGGATTTTTTAATCGCTTGCGACGCTCAGATACCTCCTCTGGTACATCGAGAGCTCTTTCTGAGACCACAAAAATTCTTAAAGAGACCCCTATTTGAGGGGCAGCAATAGCAACCCCGTCTTTTTGCGAGTCTAAGGCTACCTTCATGTCTGCCAAAATTTTTTGAAATTTCGCAGTTTCGATTATTGCCTGTGGAACTTCTTTCGCTTTTTCCCTTAGAACAGGATTGGGGTTTTGCATGATTTCGTTCATGTTTCAATTTTACAATTTTATCAGGCTAATGGCAAATTTAATTTTCAGATATTTTAAAATTGAGTTATCCCCACTCCTTCTCCCATTTCCCCCTGATTCCTAGCCAAAAAAATGATA
>JBBTUO010000016.1:0-1013 GCA_038063715.1 Patescibacteria group bacterium
AATAAAACGCGGCGGGGGCGTAAGCCACCGCCGCTTTTTCTTCCCAATTTTGCCCACGGTACTCAGTGGTCGCAACTAATTGAGGAAGTCGAGTAACCTCGACGTTAACCGATAGTGCTTGACTTTAAATATTTAATGTGCTATCATTAAAGAAGAGAAAGGACAAAAATTATGAGCAATGTTTTCTTGGAGTTCGGGTGCAAGGTGGCGACAGCCATCTTCATCCCGTTCATTGTGGTGATCCTCTTCTTCATCGGTGAGTCGTCTTCACTAAGGAGCACTTCGAAGAAGAGGGTTTTCTAAAGAGCGCGTGCTGGGTCCAACCCCCAGTCGCGCTTTTATTTTTTTCTCGACTTTGTTTCCTTAGGAACTTTCTGAAGTGACTTAGGAAACAAGAAGTACCCTTGTGGTGCAATTTTGCCCACGGTACTCCGTGGTTGCAACTAATTGATCCCAGTTTTGTTTGCGAGCTTTGCCGTCATGCGACGACAGCTCGCTGATAAGAATCAGGCGGTTGCGATTATCTACAAAGACTGAGGGCGTCGAGTACTCTAGACGCTAACCCATTGCAAAAAGCGATTTTCAGGCCTTTATAGAAGGCTTTTTTACATATGGCAATACAACGCTTGACTTATTGTGTCAAATATGATAGGATTGAGGGTAGCAAGAAAACTTGTCATTAATGCACGCAAGTGCGCACGCTGTGAGTATCACAGTGAGTGTATGACGAGGGTTAGTATATTGTCCTCCAACATTATGACTACACGCACTCGCCGGATGCGGGATCAGTTTGGGAAAACTCACATCGTTGACGATGACCCGTCCGTCATCAATCCCACCGATCTTTTGGATGGGCTCAAGATGGTGGAGGTCCCGGTCACCTTCCGCTCAGGCGGGAGTCGTCGGGTTCCGATCGGCCGTCCTTCAGATCGGTGGTCCGCCGGTTTTGGTTCCCGACATAAGAAGGGCTGAGGCTCGTCACTGTCGAAGAGGCGGGGGGGGGGGGGGGGTGG
>JBBTUO010000017.1:0-22250 GCA_038063715.1 Patescibacteria group bacterium
ATATTGTTACCGAGAATGTCCCCCGCTACTGAAAGCTTCTGGCCAGGAGAAGTGGTGCCGATGCCCAACTTACCTGTTTGAGAAATAAACAAAGAAGAGGTTGCGGTGAGTGTTGTACCTGAACTATTGTAAAAAGGAATTTGTCCCTGCGTCCCACTTCCAACATCTCCTGACCCACCACCTCCACTCGTATCAAGACATGTTCCGTTAACAGCAAAACAACCGGTAGCAATATCAATGCCTCCTGCAAATGTTGAGGTCGAGGTGTTTGAGACAATCAAATTTGCGACAGTGGTCGTACCCAAAGTTGCATCTCCGGAAAAAGTAGCTGAGCTACCAGAAATAGTGCCAGCAGAAATTGTAACATTGGTAATTGAACCCCCAGTAATCGTGGGACTTGTAAATGTACCTCCGCTGATTGTTGGGGTCGTGATAACTGTGTTACTTAATTGATCAATCCTGCTCGCCGGGCCGATAACATTATTGTAAACATTATTTATGTATGTACCGTTTGCATTTTGCGTAGCAGATACAGAATAAATTTTTGAGGAGAGTGAATTATTAAGCTGATTTAATTTATCCTCAACTTCAGCTCGAGAAATATCTCCGACAATTATTCGTTCAGTATTTTTTTCAACAATCGTACGAGTAGGTACTGGTACAGAAACTAGGGCGGGGGCTACGGTTACTGCAGGACTAGGCACAGAAGGAGTCGCCGCCGGCAGTTTCAGTTCGCTTCCTTGGTCCTTAGAAACCACAATATTGGTTTTTGAAGGAAAAATTTTAGACAAACCTGATGTGACATTTTGCCCCGAGCGCCTAAAAAAAGTGTTGATGGCGTCGTAAACATTAAGAGCGATCGTTTCAGCTGAATTACCCACAGCATTCGTTGCCGCCGCAGTCAGTGTTTTAGAATCAAGTGCGACAGAATTAAGTCCCATAAAAACATGATTCGAAAAACCAACAGATGTGGAGGTCAAAAAATCTTTTGGACTCTCTGAAAATAATGCAACTGCCTGGCGAGAATTTTCCGCAAGGTCAATTGCGACACGACTGACGCCTTTCGAAAATGACGCGAGTGAATCAGACACAGACAAAGCTCCGACTCGAGCGTATAGAGGAATTTTTGCCGGCATCGCAACCAATTCCTGATACGCAACTTTTGGATAATCTGTCTGACTGAGAAAAAATGATCCGAAAACAAGTGCGCCCGCAAAAGCAAAAGTCCCCGCTTTTCGCAAAACCCCAGAATTAAAATTGAAACCCGAGCGGGTTGGCCTAATTTTTGGAACAACTGCCTTTGGGGATAATTCTGGTAGGAAGGAAAGATCTTTCCCGGAAATCTCCACCGAGGAAACTGTTTCGGTTCTAGTTTCCAAAGCAAACGTATCTTTTTCCGGAGTCGACACAAAACGCTCTGTAACTGTTTTACTAGAAATCTGATTTGTGGAAACGGTGTTAGATCCCGAGGAAACCGGTGATGTGCTATTAGAAACCACCTCGGTTTCGGAGAGTACCTTCGAAAATTTTGACACACCCAGAGAAGAGGCGAATTCCTTATGCTGCAAAATAGAATCCTTATTTACAAACCAGGCTCGCCCAATCATCTTTGATTCCACCTTTCCTCCTCGGCACAGCTGACCAACATAATCACTTGTATAACCAGTAATAAAAGAGGCCTCTTTAGCAGAGATAAACTCACCGTGGTCGAGGTTCAGACTTTGAGTCATATACTTAAGCATAATTATACCTTGTGACACCCCACTAACCTACGAAAAAGTGTGGATAACAAAGGCTATCTCGGCAATCTCGGCTAGCCGAGATTGCCGAAAAATAACGCACTGGATATGCCGAAAAATTAGTTAATTTTTACTAAGAAATCGGTCAGTATACCAGCACAGTTTTTTAGTCGAGCGTGCATCAATAAGATAAGCCATTAATTGGAGCTACCCCCTATAAGTAAGGTGCTAGAGTTCGAGCTAAAAAATGAGGTCGGCAAAAAAGCCTAAGATCAGTAGTACGGTATGCCGGCAATAACGCCTTGTTACCGACCTAGTGACAGAAAATGCTCTCAAAACAGAGGCCATTCCGTGCCCCAAAGCAGAAGAGCCTACGGTGATGGCGCGAGGAGATTAAACTTGCATCTTCAAAATTAGTTTTATTAAGACTCAACCCAGGAATTATTTTCAGGGTTTGGGAAGCCGTAACACCGAAAACTGTATTTCAGACACGGTTGTGTTTCCTAACGCCGCTATGACCGCACCTCATGACCAGCAACTCCAGAACACTTGAAACTTTCATAATCTCCAGATTTTTATGATTTTATCAAAATATTTTGAAAGATTATTGCCCATAAACAGTTGGGCATATTATCTGTTGAAAAATATAGCCATCTCGGACAGCCGAAATAGCATCTCGGATGAGTATTTAATCTAAATAGAAAACATTCTACTTGAAAATCGCCTCTCGAATCAGGTTGGCGAGCATTTCAGGGTTAGCCGATCCCTTAGTGGCCTTCATCCCCTGTCCGACTAGAAATTGGAGTACTGACTCTTTACCTGCTTTATAATCAGCGACAACCTTTGGGTTAGCTTCAATGATGGATTGGACTATTTTTTTTAATTCACCCTCATCGCTTTTTTGAATCAATCCGTTGCTATTTGCAATGACTTCAGGATCACCCCCGTCCCTGTACATTGAGGATAAAATATCTTTCGCGCCTCTTGAGGAAATTTTATTCTCTCCTACCAACCTCATCAGCTTAGCAAACTGAGCAGGAGGGATTTTAGCAATTACATCAGGCAATCGAACTTCCCAAGAATCCCCGAAGTCCTTCTTCATTAAACCGACTAAATCGGAAGTCGAGTAGTTGATTGCTATTTTTGCAAAGCGTGAATCACCCCCGAATGCAGCGATAACATCGCTAAAATAATTTCCAAATGGAATTATTCTGACAAAAATCTCCCTACTCTCTTCGGTCATTACATCTCCGAAATTTTTAATGAGTCGCGCTCGAGTTTCCCACGGTAATTCTGGAAGAGCTTTTTTCAGTTCGGCTGATGAGAATTCTCTAATCTCACTAATCATCAATTTTGGTAAATCAGGATCAGGAAAGTAGCGATAGTCATGAGACTCTTCCTTCATGCGCTGAGAAAAAGTAACCTGCTTAGCATCATCCCAGCCACGAGTCTCTTGTGAAAGCTTCTCCCCTGACTCGAGGGCTTCGACCTGCCGATTAAACTCGTATTCAATCGCTCGCTCTACAGCCTTGAATGAGTTAAGATTTTTTACTTCAACTTTTGTTCCAAAAACGCCCTCCTTATCTGATACTGAAATATTTGCTTCAACACGCATTTCACCTTTCTCCATGTTAGCGTCTGAAACTTTTAGACACCTCATGAGTAGCTGGAGCTCGCGTGCAAAGTTACTCGCTTCTTTTGCTGATTGAATAACCGGCTCCGTCACGAGTTCCATTAGAGGTACTCCCGCACGGTTGAAATCTACAAGACTATAGCCTACCTCTCCGGCAGACAAGTCCCCTTTCTCGTGCAGTGATGTGGCGGTATCCTCCTCCAAATGCACACGGGTAATCAGAACACCGTTCAGCTTTCCGCCTGAAACAAGCGGGTACTTGTACTGACTCAACTGATACCCTTTTGGTATATCTGGGTAAAAATAGTTCTTTCGATCAAATTCAGTAAAATCTGCAAGCTCTCCACCGAGTGCGGTACCCACGGATAGAACATGCTTTACCGCCTGCTTGTTTATCACTGGCAAGGTTCCTGGGTGACCCATGCATACAGGGCAAGTATTTACATTCGGCTTTTCCTCGTCGGGATCATTTTTAGAATTACAAAACATCTTCGTCTGAGTTTTCAACTCAGCGTGTATTTCAAGGCCAATGGTTAGTATATATTTTTTGTCGCTCATAAAATGGGTAGGACAATATTTGGTACCTAGAACTATACCTCAAAAAGCGCAGGCGAGAAAGTGGAAATTCTATTAACTTGAGTGCTTCTTTAAAAGTGCCGTAAGATCTTTTTTGAAACTTTTTAAGGACTCGCTATCTATTATGGAAACGGTGAATATGTTTGAGTTCTTCTTTGCGAGCTGTGCACGTTTCTTTTTTAGCTCAGCTGAGGACACCGTATCGGTTTTGGTTAAAATAATGACTTCTGATTTATCGATAAGGGCAGGATTGTGCGCCTCTAGCTCAGCGCGTATCGTTTTGTATGCATCGAGAACATTTTCGCTCTCAAGAGAAACGCAGTGAAGCAGAATTTTAGTCCTTTCGATATGTCTGAGAAATTTGTGACCCAAACCCTTACCTTCGGACGCACCTTCAATGAGTCCGGGGATATCCGCCAAAATGTAGCCGTAAAAATCCCCGAGATTTGGTTCAAGGGTCGTAAATTGGTAAGCGCCTACTTTTGCGGAAGCATTAGTAAGTTCATTTATCAAACTTGATTTACCAGCGTTTGGCAGACCAATCAGGCCGGCATCTGCTACCAACCTAAGCTCTATATAAAAATCAGCATCATCACCTGTTTTACCAGGAGTCCATTCATACGGTCTGATATTTTTGGATCCCTTGAAATGCTCATTGCCGTAACCTCCCCTTCCACCAGTAAGCAAAAGAACTCGTTCATTATCTTTTAAAAGCTCTATGGTTTTTTTAGTTTTCAGATTTGTAACAAGAGAACCGATCGGTAACAAAATTTCAAGATCGTCACCGTTTGCCCCATGCATACTTTTATTTTTACCGCTCTCACCTTTTTCTGCCCGGAATTCTTTCTCGTGACGATATTTTGCCAGAATACCGACATCGCGAACAGCCTTAGCGAACACATTACCGCCGTTACCTCCATCTCCTCCAGCCGGACCTCCATACTCCTTACCCTTTTCATGGAGCCACGACACAATACCCCGACCGCCGTCGCCAGCTTTTATGTGAATTCTCATTTCGTCTACAAAGGCCATAGTAAGTTGAATTAGGAATAATGAATTACGAATTATGAATTGAGAGCCAGATTAGCTAGTGCAATAGCACCAACTTTTGATTTTGCAACAGCCATAAATCTAGCGTTATGACAGAATATGGCATCTGGTACGCCGGTAATCTCTGCGAGCTTACTGTCGCGAAGGCCTGCCCATTCTTTTGGTAAATCCTTTCGATTCTTAAAAAGAGACATATCCTCTCTTATTGCCTTGAGGACCCATGTACCACCCGTACGAGGAAAAACAGAAAACAATGGGCCAGGTAGTGAGGCTAGAGTTCCCTCGTGGTCATAAAAAGTTTCGAAAATAATAATACGTTTATCTGTGGTATTCTCGTACACTTTACGCACAATCGATTCCGCAGCAATACTCGCCTTCGCATGAACTATCTCTCGTTCCAAAACTTTCCTTGCAAAAGCAACTGCTTCCAAAAAGCGTTCATCTACTAATTTGGCCGATTCCTGCCATGTTGGACGAAGATTGTGTATGTGATCACTGATCGTATATGGCAAAGTGTCTGGAAAAATTTTTGTATAAATATCTACACCACTATCGCTCGCATCAATCGAGGTAACAAGTGTGCGATCCACAATCATTGCGGCGTCTGAAGACTCAGCGATATCTTTTCCGAATTTTTGCCACACCAAACCAAACGAGGCGTAAGGAATGCCATTATCTCTCTTCCCCGCACCGCCAATCTGATGATGATCAAAACGGTTTTTTTCCGGATCATGTACAGCGCCGACATCAACCACAAAATCAGCCTTGGAGATCAGGGCCTCATCTCTGGTGCGAACAACGGTAGTCTGTACAGGTGACTTATCGAGCAAACAGAAAAGTGTCGCTACGGCAAAAGCGTCGTCGGCGTGGAACCTGTCATCATGCGTAACAATCACCACTGTCTTGTTCATGGCGACCACTATACTACACTTTGGACACTCCTCAAAATTAAAGACTCCCCCAATCGGCGCCTTTCTTTGTTGCTTCGCTCGTTTGCTCCTTACAGGAGCTGTACACCTTTCACATTCTGAATACAGAACGCTCAAGGCCTTGCGGAGCGAAGACCTTCGCTCCTCACCCTCGCAGTACTAAATGTACAGCTCGGTCGCAAGCCGAGCGCTTACCCTACGGGGACGGTACACCTTTCGCTTTCTTAGGACAGAACGCTCAAGGTCTTGCGATACAGCTTCCCATCAGAATGGGTTCCCCGGGCTGTATCTCACCTCTCAATGCATCCGATTGTGAGAGTCTTTTAATTGGACTTACCTGAAACAATCGATGGGTACATCTCAAGTAGTGTCAGAAGAAGGGTGACTATAACCGGACCAGCCAAAAAACCGACCGGCCCAAAGAACCATAGTCCTCCGAGCACACCTATAAGAATAATAAAAGGATGAATTGTACCGCCACGGGCCATAAGATGCGGACCAAGTAAATTGTCTACTAAACCAACCACAATAATACTCCAAACTATTAAACCGATAGCGGAAGATGTCATCCCGCCCCAAAATAGATACACAATGGCAGGAAGTATAACAAGCGCAGTACCAACAGTAGGCACCAAAGCTGAAACAGCAGTTATGGAGCCCAACACGATAGCATTTGGCACACCAAAAATAGAAAAACCTATGGCCGCCAAAACACCCTGTACACAGGAAACAAATAATGAGCCTTTCAAAACAGAGCTAATCGCCTTGGCAAGCTTGGCTAAAATATTTTCATCGTAACTATCCGATAGTGGTGACAAAACTACAATATATTTTTTAAAACGGTTGCCATCACGAAACAAATAAAACAGCGCGAGAATCATCAAAACAAACTCGAATGAAAAACTAACGATACCGGAAAAAATTGAACCAACATTACTCAAAAGAACACCTAAGCCTTGCTTGATATAGGAAATCACATCGAAAGAAAACCCCGGGATAATGCCCTGAATAAAGGTGTTAACAGGGGCAAGCAATTGTTCGATAAAATTCGTATCGAATTCACCAGAAATCATCTTTACATACAAAGCCCTAACATCATCAAAAACAAAAAAACCGACCAATGCCAGTGGGATAATAAACAAAATAACAACCGCACCAACAGACAGGAGGGCTGCCAAATTTTCTCTCCTTGCACAAAAATTTAGGGCACGGGTATGCAAAGAATCAAAAACAATCCGCAATATAAGAGCAATAAAGAGCGCGACCAAATATGGTTTCAAAATAAAAAAACTTAAAAACATGGTGCCTACAAGAAGGGCCGTAAAGAAACTGATTTGTAATTTATAATTAGCCATATAAAAAATAATTATTACTACTGGGAATCAACAAACTTTGCCTTAAACAACAGTCCACGCACGGTTTTACTGCCGTAATAAGTTGCGACAAAAAAATTGATCGCGAGCACCTGATTTATCAGAAAAAATATAAAATCGGATTGTGTTGCAAAACCAGCTGTATGTAACAAAACGGACTGATATTCAAAAACCGCAGTGGCAACCAAGGAAGCAACGAGATCTAGAACAACAGCGGATCGAGCTATTGGACTAAGCAGACCGGCGACTAGACCTATAAGCACGATTGCAGAAATTGACACAGCAATATTAACAGGTATTTTATCTGCAAAAAAAGGAAGACTAAGTAGCATCAGGAATCCGCCAAAAAGAAAAAGCTTCCTAACAATCCTACCGTAATAATGTTCTGACCGAAGATAGCCTTTTGCAGAAGCGTAATCTGTGTCCATGCTAGTTAAAACTACTTTCTTATAATTGATTTAAGATCTGCCACCTCCTTTGCGAGAAGATCAAGTTTACTGTGCAGAGCCACGAGCATTACCTCCTCTTCTCGAACCTCACTCTCGGTCTTTTCCTCCATTTTCTTTTCATGCTTTAGACCAGAAAGAATGATACGGTCTCC
This sequence comes from Patescibacteria group bacterium, assembly GCA_038063715.1. Lineage (GTDB taxonomy): Bacteria > Patescibacteriota > Minisyncoccia > Phycocordibacterales > SIBU01 > SIBU01. Next base: position 7,902 of record JBBTUO010000017.1, read on the forward strand.
TATGAAAAACGAAACGAAAAGCCCTGTACAAAGAAGCACTGCCGTACTAATAATTACAGATGGAATGGGCTCGTATATAAAACCCCACCACCCACCTCCCTTTTCAAAAATATCAGCCAGATTCCAAACTCCTCGCCAAAAAAGAACCACCGTGATACCGCCGACGATTGCATAAAAAATCGGAACCCGACTTAGTCGCTGGCGGGTTTTATCTTCAAGCCTATCAAAAAATTTTAGAATCCTGTGCATGCTTAATTTCATTATATCACAAAAACTCAGAAAAATAGGTTTAACGGCTCACCCGTACACGAGTGAGCCGTTAAAATTTTCCAGTCCTAACCATGAGCCCATATTAAACAAATTCCTACTTTTCGTTAAAGTTCTTAATCAACCAAGAACTTGACTGCACCTTCCCGCCCTTACCAACGTTATAAAGCATTTTGCAACCGATTTCCTCACATACCAAAACCTCAGGTACAGGATCACCATCAGGCTTCCGATCTCCGCCATTAACAAAAATGTTGGGCCTAACATGTCGCAATTCATTACACACACTAATATCCTTAGTCCCTGGCGTGTGCGAAGTGATTATTACCTCATCAACCGATCGGAAGCCCTCTATAAGCTCTTTCCTCTCCTGCTCATGCATAAAAGATTTACCTTTTTTCAAGGTAAGCCAATTGTCGTTGTTTAAAATAACGACAAGTTTGTCGCCAAGCTTTTTGGCATCATTAAACATCCGCACATGACCAACATGAACTGGATCAAAACCGCCAGATACGGCCACGATAACTGGATTTTTTTTACTCTTTTTTTCTAATGTTTTCTTCATGTTATTGAAACTCTAGCCAACCCATTTTAATTACATTACAAAATTAATCAAGCCTGAGTAATTTGCCCTCCCTTTTTACATACGCAAACATGCGATAGAAAAACCAAGTGATAACAAAAGCGTACACAAAATTTGTTGCTGCAGCGCCCCAAAAAAGAGGGTAAGAAAAGGTACCGGTACTAATTACTTCCCGCATCCCCTCGAAAACATATGTTGATGGGAAAAGATATGAAAATTTTTGCAGAAGTGGTGGCAAAACAGATACTGGATAAAAAACAGCGGTAAATGGCTGTATAAGCATGATGAAACCGAACGCTAGCACCTGGGCAGAAGTTCCGTATCTTAAAATAATAGCCGTAGTGAACAATCCCAAAACTGATCCGAACATAAGCAAATTAAACATGAAAGGTATCAGCGTAAAACCAAATACAAAAAGATTGAATTTATAAAAGAAAAAGGCAATAAATGCCATTACAATTGTGACGAGCACAATTCGTATCGCAGCCAGAATAAATGTTGACGCAATAAATTCGCTCACCCGAAGCGGAGTAACAAAAATATTAAGAAAATTCTTTTCCCAAACCTCCTCAAGAAAGGAAACCGACACTGCCCGCTGAGACTGCGCAAGTAGGTCCCAAAAAATCACCGCCCCAAGCAGTACCGTCACCGCATTAAAGCCCGGCATACCCAGTTTATCAATAAAGGCACTAATAAAGCCCCACAGCAAAAGCTCCATAATAGGCCAATAAAAAATGTCCATGAGGCGTGGAACACTCCTCTTGTACAGATAGAGATGTCGCATTATAAGTCCGTTGATTCTGGATAGTTTCATATAATTAAATTTCTTCGCCTTTATTATGGCCACGAGCAATCGCAAGAAAAACATCATTCAAATCCTTTCGTCCATATTTCTCTATTAACTCGGTCGGGGTGCCCTGATCTTTAAGCTGCCCGTGTTGAATAAAAATCACACGATCGCAAATTTCCTCAACTTCCTCCATGTTATGAGAAGTATAAAGCATTGTAACTTTTTTCTCGTCACGTATTTTCAAAAGCATTTTTCTCGTTCGGTCAGCAATGTCAGGATCGAGACTCGATGTTGGCTCATCCAAAAGAAGCAGTCTTGGATTATTGAGAAGCGCCTTAGTGAGGTTAAGCCTAGTCAACTGACCAGTGGAGAGTGAACCAGTCATTTTGTGGAGCAAAGACCGTATGTCAAAAAAATCCGCCAAAGATTCTATGGTGGCACGCACATCCCTGACTCCGTATAGACGCGCAAATGTCGCCAAATTTTCCCAGGCTGTTAAATTTCCTGGAAGCGACACGTACGGCGAAGAAAAATTCATAACTCCCAAAATTTCTTCGCGATGATGTTTAATTTCCTTGCCGAAAATTTTTATTTCGCCTGATGTTGGTGTAATCAGATCTAATATCATCTGAATGGTCGTCGTCTTCCCTGCCCCATTCGGGCCAAGTAACCCGCAAATTTCACCTTCGTACACACTGAAAGAAACCCCTTTCACCGCTGGAATTTTATTAAAATCCTTCTTGAGGTCTTTTATCTCGATAACTGGATTTTTATGTTGTAGATTTTGCATGTTGAACTGATTTCGAGAAAAACCAACCTATAATGACGAATGTAGCTACGGGAGAGAGCCACGATGGAACGTGTATACCGAATCCGTCACAAAGCATAATCACACCGAGTACAAAAATTGAATACATAGCTCCATTTTTTAGAAATACAAACTTTTTCACTCTATCTATGTTGCTCACAGTAAGTTGCCGTACCACCAGAGCTCCAATACCATTACCGATTAAAATAAGTGGAACGGAAAGGGTGAAAGCAAACGCGCCCAAAACGCCGTCTATCGAAAAACAGGCATCAATCGCCTCGAGATACATAATTTTTGACCAGTCTGAAAAATGATCCTGTCCTTCAAGCATCCGTCGCTCTGCCGCTTCGGCGTTTTCCTTAAAACCGTGCACCATGAAAAATCCGGTAGAACCGATAACCGCACCGAGAGCCATAATTGGGTTAATCTTGATACATGCCCAAACTACCGCAGTCAAAACCAAAGATGCTACCGTGTAAAACCAAAGTCCGTGCCGATGAATAAATTTTTCACCAATAAGACCGTATGTTTTGTCCTCTATAAAAAGCCAGTGCAGGAAAAGAAACACTAAAAATATACCCGCACCAACCAAAAGCGGCGGAGCTGATTGCTCAATAACAGCAATAATTTCGGGACTCGAGCTTAATGTGGCCACAAGTGCCTGCCACATAGAAAGTTCCGGGCTGGTAAGCCAGATTATGAGCCATGGCAATAGTCCGCGCACCAGAAACACGGCAAAAAGAATTCCCCAAAAGAGAAACCATCGTCTGGCTTTCTCTCCCATCTTGGCCAAAACTTCCGCGTTGATAACGGCGTTATCAACGCTGTTTACAACCTCAAACAGAACCAGTCCTAGAATTGTTAATATTGCAGACATATTAAACTAAAGGATTACCCCGCCTCTTTTTACAACGCCTCTGCGGTAAAAAAATTTTCTAACCTCTTCGACAAAAATAATCGATGATGCAATCACGATTATTATTCCCCACTCCGACAGTGATAAAGATGTTGTGTGCAAAAATCCCTGTACAAAAGGATTATACACTGCCGTAAGCTGAAGCAAAATGACAATGCCGGTCGCAGCAATTAAAAATTTATTAGAGAACGGATTGATTTGAAAAATTGATTTTTCTTCAGAGCGACAATTCCATGCATTAAACCACTGAAAAACGGCCATGAGAGTGAGCGCCATGGTCCAAGCCTTTGTCATACCAATATCATTTGAACCTGAAGAATGTAGCGAATCAAAACCAGTAGCCAGAGCCTCAATCGGAACATAGACTTTAAAAAGATATAGTGTACCGATCATCATTGGTAGCGCCATGAAAATCATTCTGTGTGCCATCAACTTATCAATAAGATATTTTTTCGGTCGCTCGAAATTTCCCAGAAGTAGGCCTTTCTCCTTCGGTTCCATGGCAAGAGATACATCGAGAAACCCATCGGTTATGAAGTTGAGCCAAATAATTTGAGCCGGCAAAATTGGAAGTGGTAATCCCAAAAGCAATGCCCCTCCGATCACAAGCACCTCACCAATGCTAGTAGAAAAAAGATATAAAATAACTTTTTTTATCGTCTTATATATACTTCGCCCCTCCTCAACCGCAGAAATTATGCTACCGAAATTATCATCGAGTAAAACAATATCTGATGCCTCTTTTGATACCTCGGTACCTATCTTACCCATCGCAACACCTAGATCGGCCGCGACGAGTGAGGGTGCATCATTGACCCCATCGCCAGTCATCGCAACGATTTCCCCTCGAGATTTATAGGCCTGAATTATTCGGAGTTTGTGTTCCGGAGTAACGCGCGCAAAGACGGAAGTGTTATTTAATTTTCTTTCCAAGTCCGCCGAAGACAGAGCGTCTATGTCCTCTCCTGTGAGTACAAGATCGCCCTCCTTCCAAATTCCAGCCTCCTTACCGATAGCCTGTGCAGTAATTTTGTGATCACCTGTAATCATTACTACCTTTATACCGGCGCTTTTCGCTCTTGCCATTGCTTCCGGAACTTCGGACCTAAGAGAGTCCTTGATACCGAAAAAACCTCCGAAAGTAAGAGAATTGAGACTATGCGGCTCAAGTGGTTGAGGTGGGTTTATACTCTCAGCAAAGGCAAGCACCCGAAGACCTCCGTCTGACATTTTCAAAAAAACTGACTCCAACTCCTCTCTTTCGTTTACTAAAAATTCTCGACTTTGGCCACCGTGCCACACCTTACTACACAATTTTAAAATAACCTCTGGTGCGCCGATAGCTACCAATAACTGCCGTCCCGAATCAAGGTGAACTGTGGCATGATATTTAAGTTTATAATCAAAAGGAATCTCAGAAACCAGTGGCGACTCGTGTTCCAATTCATCTTTGTGGAATCCAAGCTTCTGACCAAAAACAAACATTGATGCTTCAGTCGGATCTCCTGATACAAGCCACTGCTGATTTTTTTCGGAATACATAACACGACCGCTAGCGCACAATGTCGCCATTTTAGCCGCAAAAACCAGTTCGGGATGATTCAATGGCTCCACGATGGTGCCCTTGTGAGAGACATCACCTTTTAATTCGTAGCCAACGCCACCAATTTCAAAAAACTTTTTAGCGACATACACGTTTCGTATAACCATCTCGTTCTTAGTAAGAGTACCGGTTTTATCAACAGCAATAACACGAGCTTGACCGAGCGCTTCGACAGCCTGAAGTTTTTTCACCAACACATTTCGCTTACCCATTCTCCACACTCCGGTCGCCAAAACCAAGGTCATCACAATAGGCAAGCCTTCAGGAATAATTGAAACAGCAAGGGAAACTACAGTTGCAAACATTTCTATCGCCGGCTTCCCAAAAAACAACCCGACAGAAAACAAGACAATACTGACAATCGCCACCACAGCAACAATTAATTCTGAAAGATAGCGTATATTCGCTTTTAGAGGAATTTCGGTATCAACGGCAGAAATTTCTTTTGCAATTCGGCCGATAACTGTTTCTAGGCCGGTCGCCACAACAACAGCCCTACCGTTACCGGTAACTATATGTGTGCCTTTGAATACCATATTTTTCTGTTCAGCCGTGGACAGCCCAACTTTATCTATTACAGCGCTGACCTTTTGAACGGACTCGGATTCACCTGTCAATGCCGACTCATCAACCTTGAGATTTGTAGCGGAAAGTATGCGCGCATCAGCAGGTATTTTCGCCCCCTCTTGAAGAATCACAATATCTCCCACAACAACCTCCGTGTCCAAAACAACTGATTCAGTGCCGTCACGAAGAACAATCGCTTTAGTTTCTACAAATCTTTTAAGAGCCCGAAGGGTATTTTGAGCTCTACCCTCCTGAATGGTCCCAATAACGGCATTAAAAGCAAGCACTGCCAGAATAATAGAACCATCAACAGCGCCGTCGATTATAAAAATAATAATACTAGCCGCAAACAATATATAAATTAAAGGACTTTGAAACTGACGCAAAAAAATAACCACTAAATTATCTGGTTTGGTTTCTGGCAAAACATTTGGACCGTTCTCGATGCTTCGCTTGGTGGCTTCTGAATCTGAAAGACCGTGGTCGCTTGAGCGCAATCCACTCAGAACATCACCTGGAGATTTCGTATACCAATTATTTTCCATAAATTAAGCGTCGTAAAAATTTTTACCAGTCTTGTAACTTTCTACAAAACTTGCCGTAGTGACAAACGCCGGCTGGGGTAATTTATCCATATCATACCATCCCCAAGATTCACATTTTTCCGGTTCCAAAACTTTTGGTTCGCCTGAATCCCAGTCCGCCACAAACGCAAGATCAGCATAGTGTTTCGGTGCATGCTCTTTTAGGTTATACAAACGAAGAAATCTAATATTCTTAATTTCAATACCCGCTTCTTCTCGAACTTCACGTCGTAAACTGTCCTCAAAAGATTCCATGTATTCAAAATGTCCGCCGGGGAAAGCAAACTGCCCAGCACCATGAGAACCTTTTCTTTTTCCAAGAAGGATTTTTCCGTCTTTAATAATCATCACGCCGAGCCCAACAAGCGGGCGAAGATTTTTGTCGTGTTCTGCCATAGCAATAAAGGATACAGGATTTATACCATTCTTCAAAGTTATATACCTAGGCTCTTTCTGACATCAGCAAGCCTTAATTGATCAGCCGCAGCCCTCTCATCAGTAACGGCTTTAACTAAATCATCTACATTATAATTTTTAACTAAAATCTTTTCAGCTTGTCCGTCCTGACTATTCTCCCTTTCTAACTTAAAAATTCTTTCTATTTCAGAAAAAACAACTCCCGTTTCTCCTCCTTTACTCTTGATGTGCCTTACCAAAGGATCGGATGACATGCCCGGTGGAAGTATTTGAAATTTACTCTTCCTCGCCGCGGCCTCTAAAATATAATCGCCGTACTTAGGAGCAAACCCTCCCAAATACCAATCCACTCCTGCGTTATTCTCTCCAGGTACAAATTCATCACCTCCAGCACTCACTTCAATACCACCCTCTCTATAATATTTCTTTAATGTTTCCAAATCCACACTTCTGTATGCTCTATCAGGCCTTGTTGAAATACCTTCACCCACTTGTCCGGATAAAACCTTATCTCTTCCGAACTTTATTGACTCATCAAAGGTCAACTTTTCCCCCCGTACAGCCTTTTCTTGCAAAGGTGACCGTGGCAATGTTTCTATAGAATAAAAATCAGCATCACTAGACATGGCAACTTCGGACATCTGTGGCCCTACCTTTTTCTCAAAACCTTGCTCATTATCTAGACTCATAGTGCATTTTAAACAGAAGCCAAAAATTCCTCGATATGGTTCCTGATACTTTTTTCTGCCTGCCAACCAAGTTCATCGCGAGACCGAGACAAATCAATCGTAGAAGTCATTCGGTTACCCGCCCGAGGAGGAAGTATTTCAATTTCTCCTCCAAACATTTTTGCGATATCCAAAATTGAATATTCCTCATTGGCGCCAAGCCCGTAACCATCCCCGTCGCCTTTCTCGCCGACCAAAATCAAACCTCGGACAATATCATCAACATGGGTAAAAATACGAGTCTGTGTCCCCGGCGAAACAACCGTGATTGGCATACCCTCCTTTCTTTTTTCTTTAAAAATTCCAACAACTGTAGCGAAACCCCCAGTTGAAATTTCACGCGGCCCGTATACATTATAAAAATAAGTTATCGCGTACTCTAGGCCAAACCAATTACCATAATTTTTAACCAATTCTGTATTGCTTGCCTTTGTCCAAGCGTATGGGCTTTGATCGCGACCAAGCCCGCCGTCACCAAACTTCGTGCTTGAACCGGCATAGACAAGCTTTGCGCCATTCGCACGGCAAAATTCTATCACGGCAAATGTACCGTCTTTATTTGAACGCCACACCAGATCCATATCCTCAAAACTTTTCTCGACACGAGAATACTCGCCAAGATGAAATACCAAATCTGGTTTTATTTTTACGAGCTCCCCAATATCCCTCGTATCGCCCTCAATATAGGTCGCGCCACTTATATGATTGGCTTTTGAACCGGTAGAATAGTTGTCGAGAGAATATAGCTCGTTCCCACTGTCTTTAACCAACTGCTCTATAAGATTGGATCCAATAAACCCGGCTCCACCGGTTACCAAAATTTTCTTTTTTGACTCCATAAAGGATAAGGATACAGGAAAATCAACTAGTTTCCAAGATATTTAAATCTCGGTACCTTCGCCCCATGCAACCCGCGAAGGCCGATAGCGGAGCTGTCGTCGCATGACGGCAACTCAATCTCTTCCAAAAACATTGCGAGCGGGCGGACCCAAATTTTATTCGAATCGGACACATTCTGATATACCACCATGTCTTCGTGAGTTTCGCTGTGTTTTGCGAGAGCAATCACCTCGTACTGATTGCCGTCATGCGACGACAGCTCGCCAATAAGAATTGGGCGGTTGCCCTTGTAATGCTCGTAAATTCCTTTTTTAACTTTTTGACCTTCCATCTTTAAATTTCGATTACTTTAGTTAACTAAAGTCACACATTATATACATATCAACTTTTATAAACTAAACACATTCTGGATAGGACATTTTGATACATTCATTATTACCATCAACAAGATTCATCTCAAGGGCCTCCGTGGGCGTGACGAAGCAAAAGGCTTGATGTTCTTTTATACTTAGTACCACTGCGGGCTCGGTTTCAAGAATCGCTCGGAACACATGATAGACAAAATCATGCTCGGGATAACGTACAAAAACTTTCTGTAAATACGTAAGATCCGAAGCCTTGAGGTGCAAACCTGTTTCCTCTCGCACCTCGCGAACCATAGCCGCAAAAGTATCCTCACCCGATTCAATTTTGCCGGCCGGAAGTCCCCACTTCCCGCCCTGCGATTTTTCGGGATTTCTTTGCAACAAAAGAATCTTATCGCCCCATTCCATGTAACAACTAACAACCTCAAACTGTGGTTTAAAATTTTCGGGAGGAGTTTTGTGAACCATGAAAAAGTTTAGTTATATAATGCTCGCCAGAATCAACCGAACAGCTAGAACTATTTCGTGTGATCTGCCAACTCCCCTGACTCGGGTACTTTTCCCACTTGACCCAGCTCTTCAAGTCTAACCCGAACGGCATTATAGTGGGTATAAAAGAAATCTTCTGCCCCTTTTGCCAAAGCATTTCTGAAAGCCACCTGTTCATGTGGAGGCAATTGCTTAACTAATTTCTCCCACCCGTTTTTATTAATTTCGGCAGCCCCTTGATGCATTTCTGTCCTACCTTGAATTAAATCTGGTTTCTTATCCTCTAGCATCAACTCTTCAACAAACTTACGCACACGCGTACCACTATGCACCTCCTGTGTAAATAGCAAATCGACTTCCTGCTGGGAAAACGGAAAATCTTTTTCGCCCTCAACTCTGTGTTCAGATTCGTTCATATATGTTTATTCTAACATAAAATTATTTACCACACTCATCATCCATCCAGGCCAAATACTCCTTGCTACCTCCAAGAATTGGGTTAGCAACAATCTCTGGAAGTTCATAAGGAGAAAGATTTTTTATTGCCTGCTCAACTTTTTTATATAAATTTTTTTTCGTTTTAATAACACAAGACCACTCCTTAGATTTTTGTAATTTACCTTTCCACTGATAGACACTCGTCACCGAAGCTATCTGCACGCACGCGGATAAATGTTTTTCAGATAAAACCCTCGCGATTCTTTCCGCGTCACTCTTTTTACTAACAGTGGTTGAAACTTGTATATATTTACTGACCATGACATTTCTTATACTTCTTCCCACTTCCACAAGGGCAGGTGTCATTCCTACCTGCCTTTTGCATATCCAGAGTCTTTTCATGAGGCCGGCCGTGATGCACACGATTTGACTGCCGGTCACCGGAGCCGATGATTTGTGCCTGTTCGTGTACTTCGGCAAGGCGGAGTTTCTCAGGTTTTAGTTCAACAGAAACATTTCCGGCAATAGCTGGAATCAGTCGAACAACCTGATCAGCCGTAGCTATTTCCATTTCTTTAAAAAGACGAAGTCCTTCTTTTTTGTACTCGACGAGCGGGTCTCGCTGACCGTAAGCGCGCAAATTAACCGAACTGCGCATGTAATCCATCACCTCGAGATGTTCAATCCAAAATGTGTCAACTGCCTGAAGCATAAGCCTACGGAGGCTATTAAAAAATTCCGTTTCTCCTATCGCAGATTTTTTATCAGTAATACTTTTTGTTAGCGCCTCGGGAGCTCCGGCCATTTCAAAGAGAGTCTGCTCAAGCTCGGAGGTTGTACCACGCAAAACATTCCGGCGTCGGCCGTAAATCACACTACGCTGATAATTGAGCACATCGTCATATTCCAAAACATGTTTGCGAGAATCAAAGTTAAAACCCTCGATTTTTGTTTGAGCGGTTTCAAGTGAACGAGTGATCAACCTGTTCTCAATAGCCTGATCCTCGGGAATACCAAAACGCCCCATCATAGTCTTAATGGTGTCAGATGCAAACACTCGCATCAGTGTATCCTCTAGAGATACAAAAAATTGGGTCTCGCCCGGATCTCCTTGTCGGCCCGAACGTCCTCGTAGCTGGTTATCAATTCGGCGTGCTTCATGCCGTTCCGTACCAAGGACAAAAAGTCCACCTGCCTTTTTCACTTCTTCGTACAAAACTTGAGTCGAAGGATTGCCTCCGAGTTTTATATCAACACCGCGACCTGCCATGTTAGTAGCAATCGTGACTGCGCCTTTTCTGCCAGCTTGAGCAATAATCTCGCCTTCACGTTCGTGATTTTTAGCATTAAGAATTTCATGCGCAACACCCTCTAGCTTCAAATATTCACTGAGAAGCTCGTTTTTCTCAATTGAAACCGTACCTATCAATACTGGTTGACCTGTGGCGTTCTTTTCTTTGACAGCACGCGCAATGGCTTTAAATTTTCCAATTTCTGTCTGAAATACAAGATCGTTGTTATCCTTACGAGCAACTGCTTTGTTGGTTGGAACCACTAATGTGTCGGTACCATAAACCTTGTAAAACTCCTCGGATGAAGTCTTGGCCGTTCCAGTCATACCGGAAAGTTTTTTGTACAATCGAAAATAGTTTTGGAAAGTAATAGAAGCCATTGTTCGCGATTCCTTTTGAACGGCCACTCCCTCCTTTGCTTCCACCGCCTGATGCAGGCCTTCGGACCACCTTCGTCCAGGTTGAAGTCTCCCCGTAAATTCATCCACAATAATTACCTGATCATCCTTGACCACATATGCCTTGTCTTTTTCAAATAGCGCCTTAGCTTTCACCGCCGTCTCCAAATGGTGCACATACTTAATTCCCTTCTCGGTATACATGTTATCAATACCAAGTTTTTTCTCGGCCTTTTCAATACCTGCGTCTGTCAAAGTAACCGCGCGCATTTTTTCATCTACCTTGAAATCTGTATCTCTAGAAAGATTTTCCGCAATTTTTGCGAATGTCCCGTACAAATCTTCTGAATCCGCGGTAGCGGCCGAAATAATCAGGGGGGTGCGAGCCTCGTCAATCAAAATTGAGTCCACCTCATCAACAATGGCAAAATTGAAATCACGCTGGCGAAGTTCACGCTCATCATAAGAAATATTGTCACGAAGATAATCAAAACCAAACTCGTTGTTAGTACCATAGGTAATGTCAGCCGAATAAGCATCCCGTCGACTAGCTGGTCTCAAAAATTCATGGAACACCTTAAACGAACCAGCCTGATCTCGAGCTGAGTCGAGTTCAACATGTTTGGGATCATACAAAAAAGAACTCTCGTGGTTAATCACACCGACTGAAAGGCCGAGAAAAGAATAAATTTGCCCCATCCATGCCGCATCACGGCGGGAAAGATAATCATTAACCGTAATTACGTGAACACCCTTGCCGGTAAGCGCGTTCAAATACGCTGGTAAAGTTGCTACGAGGGTCTTTCCTTCTCCTGTGCGCATCTCGGCAATATTACCTTTGTGCAAAATCGCGCCGCCAACAAGCTGAACATCAAAATGTCGCTGACCCAAGGTACGGAAAGATGCTTCGCGAACCACCGCAAAAGCCTCGGGTAAAATTTCCTCCAGTGTCCTACCGGAAGCAAGCTCGGCCTTAAAATAGGCTGTGCGGGCCATAAGCTCCTCATCAGAAAGAGCTTTTACAACGGGCTCTAGCTTGTTAATTTCGGCGACAATAGGTAGAAAAGCCTTTATTTTGGCCTCGTTACCATCACCAAACAAATTTTTTAAAACAGAAAACATCGCTGTATAGTAACATCCAAAAGCCTCTAAAGTAAAACTCCCCATCCGCCTTAGGCGGATGGGGAGTTTTAGGAAACTATCTGCGCTTTGAAGTTTTCTTCTTCTTGGTCGCTTTCTTTCGCTTTGCTACTTTCTTTTTTTTCTTCATTTTTAGAGTTGAGGTGAGATTGGAGAATTCGTGAGTATATTAATTTTAGAACTCACCTCATAATTACCTGTTAACGTATGGAGTGCATTTTTCGACCTGCGCGCGTCACGCGCACAAAATTGCATTCACTACATAAATTATCCCACGCTGAAAATGAATTGCAATAATTTTTTATAAAAATTTGGGGATAACTCAAACAGAATTAGAAATTGAACTTACGACAGGACAACACCTGATGATTTTATATTTACAGAAACCACAATAAGCGCTATCAAAATAAAAATAAATAAAGAGAGTGCTCCTACACCGCTTACAATAAAAAATGTTTCAAAAATAAGTGGAATCGTAACAGCATGAAGCGCTATCTGATAGCACTGTTTGTAATTCAATAGAACCTTTTTTAACTTAACCACACAGAGAATAAGCACGGCGAGGAAAAGAAGTATAAAAAGTTTTAAAGTGAACAGCCCAAAAAAGCTGAAAAACAAAATTACAAACAGTAACAATGAAAGAGCAAGGTGGTGCTCTCCTATGACACGCGCGAAGCCAATTAAACGTTCCTGATTCAAATTAAAATCAGGTATACCGGAAAGATCGCTGAACTCAAATTGGCCACGGCCCTTACTCACCACCACAAAATTTTTACCAAGTAAAACTTCAGTAGCATGAGCCCTAAACGCTTCGACTGTAAAATCGTTCTTGGTATCAATCACAATTATATTTTCACTCCGGCTCTCTTCTCGTGAGGAAAACCCAGTGGGGCCTTTTATGATGTATGGTTCAGATACGTTGGTAGAGATTGTACCGCCCTTTACCTCTATATTGAGTTCCTTAGGATAGTAATCAACGAGCTTTTTTAAATTTTCCCCAGAAAAAAGTGGTGACATCTCAACGCCAAAAACGAAAGCTACGATGAGGGCCAAGAGTCCGGCTAGGGAGAAAAAATAACGGAATGAGAAGGACAATTTTTGTTCCTTCAAATTTGCGTAAAACGCTGGATTGTAAATACTGTTTTTTATTTTTTGTAGAAAATTCATGATATTTTTGGTTAGTAATATTATTCTAAAGCTTTTCCACTTCCCATTCAAGAGTAATGCCCGTTGCCTCTTTTACTTTCTCGGAAACACTCGCAGCAACCGAAGAGACATCTGAAGCCCTAGCAGCGCCGTAATTTATCAAAACCAACGGTTGAGCGTGGTGCAAACCGACTTCACCTACTTTTAAACCCTTGTACTGAAGAATATTATCAAGAATCCACGCGACGGAAACTTTGACCTTTGACAAGTGACCATTGACATCTGGCATAGGAAAGCCTGGAAGATTTGGCCATTTCATTTTCAACTTTTCATAATGTTCCGTAGAGATAACCGGATTTTTGAAAAATGATCCGGCGGTGCCAGTGGTTTTTAAATCAGGGAATTTGGCTCCGCGAATTTCAAGCACGGCATCTCTCACAGATTTGAGTGTCGGCTTCTCTCCCCTTTTCGCAAAGTAATTTTTCAGATCCTTGTACTCAATATTTAAGGCTCCTTCTTTTTTTAAATGAAAAGTAACACCAACCACAAGATACTCCTTGCCGAAAGATTTTTTAAAAAAACTGTCACGATAGCCGAAACTGCAGTCCGAAGTTGAAAATGTCTTAGAAATACCGGTTTTAGCATCAAGCGCTTCAACAGATACAATTGAATCTCTGGCTTCGGCGCCGTAGGCGCCGATATTTTGCACCGGAGCGGCGCCAACAGTGCCGGGAATGCCGGACAGATTTTCCAGACCGTACAAACCGCGCCGTAGCATTTCCGCCACAAATGTATCCCAATCCTCTCCCGCTCCAGCAGTCACTCGCACGCCCTGAGGCGATTCGGCAAAAGAAATGCCACGAATTTCGTTTTTAATAACCACACCGGAAAAACCGTCATCAGATACCAAGAGGTTCGATCCGCCACCGAGAATAAAAAAAGGTAGCTTCGCCTCGCGCGCGAAGCCGAGGGCTTCGC
>JBBTUO010000017.1:22260-90133 GCA_038063715.1 Patescibacteria group bacterium
CTCCGGAAGGATCGCCGGCGACGAGACAGAGGTGAGACATGGGGTTAATGCGGAATGCGGAATGCGGAATGCGGAATGAAGAGAAAGAACAGGATCATCATCGTTTTTTCTGCTTTTTATTCCGCATTCCGAATTCCGAACTCCGCATTGCTTGCTCAATCTTAAGGGCTAACGCGAGGGCTTCGCGCGCTTCCTCCACCGTCTTCACACGAAAAAAATAACGGGCCGGCCCGCCGATCTTGAATGTTGTATGTTCCGAAAGCGGAATATGCTCTTCTGGCTTGATCATTTAAGTAGATACAATACTACCTCAAAAAATACAAAGGACAAAAAAGCCACCCCGGAGAACCGAGGCGGCGTGACAAAACATGGGACTAAAACCCGGCATGGCGCCGAATGACCGCAGCCACCCGCTCGGCAGCCTTGCCGTCAACACGGAGCCGGTCACGGATGATTGCACGAGCTTGATCGCGAAACCCGTGTTCACTTAACTCAAGGACACGTTGCACATGCGGAAGCAGCTCCTCCGGAGAAGAAACCTGGTGCGCGGCACCGTAGGTCACCGCCGGAAACACCTTGAGCCCACCCATGGCACCTTCCATGTTTGCAATGACCCGAGGCGACGACCAAGCGATTGCAAGCGGCCCGTGGTTAAGCAACGGGCCTTCCAACAAACCGGTCGAGTAACCGGAAATGACGATGTTGGAAGCGGCCATGTATTGATGCGTCGTTGCGGCGTTGGTAGCCCAGAGAACCGGAACCTTCGCCTTTTTGACCCGATCGAGCCACAGATTGCAGAGCTCCGGCACTTTCAGAAACTTTGGATGCAATCCAACGATCGCAAGGCAAGATCCGCCCAAAGAATCCAAGAGGTCGAGGGTGCCACCCAGAAAGTCCGTGGTGCAATCATCCTGACCGAGAATGAAAACCACGCAACGAGATGACTGGATCAGATTCCTCACTACCGGTGGCACTTCAATCGGCGCCCCATTGGCAAACTTGTCGAAGGCCGGCGAGCCGGTCACTAGGATAAAAGGGGCTTTTGGCCCATTAAAGTGTTCGCGAACCAATCGAGCGTCTTCGGAATCCAGAGCGGTGACAAGCACCTTGTCCAAATTTGGTTCCTCAACAGAAAGATCGGCACGCAGAGCCGACCCGTGGATGTCTGATACGATGACTGTGGAAACACCACGTCTCACCGCCTCACGAACCACACCGCCTTCAAGATTGTTGGGCGCACCCATACTAGCAACCACGGCGCGAAGCCGAGCCTTGCCGAGTAGAGCCTCGTCGAGCAACCAAACCGGATCGATGTCGTAACGAACCAACGTCTGACTGTTAATGTTGTCTCCCTGCGGCAGACCGCCGTAGATGGTCTTGCCGGCGTCGGTCAACAATTTCATAGCCAGTCCCTCGGCAACCCAGACGACTTTGACTTGTGGGTCTTGCGCCAAGATCTCCATCGGCCTCGTGAGCACCGCCAGCCCGCCGGGATCTTTAGCGACGGCAAGCACAATTTCTGTTTCTTCATCTGCGGCCATAATGGCCTCCTTTCTTTAGTTTGAGGTTAACTGCAACAAATCGAGTTCACCGTTGGCAAAGACCAGAGCGAACTCACCTGAACCTACCACAAAACAGAAAAATGTCAAGAACGGCTCAACGGCGTCCGCCGTTGAGCCGTTTTATGGTTTTTGCTATCTGGGAATGACTTTGTCTTAAATCGTTTTCCCCGCTCGAACTTGCTGTATCATAGGCTCAATCTGCCCTTTCGCTTCTGGATTAATCTCAATCACCTTTCGCAGGTCGGCAATCGCCGCGCTTGTCCTACCCAAATTTGCCTCGATGCTAGCGCGGGTGAAATAGAATTGAGGATTGTTTGGTTCCTGTTTAATTAAGAAATTCATACTAATAAGAGCTCGCTCGTAAAATCCAGATGAGTAGTACGCCAAAATCAATCTCTGATCAGACAAGACCAAACCTGACTCAAGTGGCTTCAGAATTTCATCAGCAAGCGCGATCTGTTTATCGTAAATAAGAGCGAGCGCGTAAATTTTACGAGCCTCGTTAAAACCAGGCTCAAGATCAAACGCTGTCTTCATGGTCGACACAGCCATCTTGAAATCTTTTTTGCCGAGATACGCCGAGCCAAGCGAGAAAAGAATGGTTTGCTTTTTCGGCGAAAGTTCGTGGGCCTTAGTCAAAAGTTTGATAGAAGCATCACTATCGCCAAAACTTGCCAGAAATGATCCAGCGAAAAGGTAGTATCGGGTATCCTCTGGCGCACGATCAATCTGTATCTTCATCTCTGTATTAGCCAAATCAAAAAAACTGCTTTTTATTTTCTGATCAACATTAGGATTGCCAGCAGCCTGGCTAGTAGCCTGAACAAGCTGTTCACGAATTTCTGAATCACCGAGTGATCCTCGAGAAAGAGCTTTTTTGAAATACTCCAGATTAACAGATGGTCCGGCAGAGTGAGCCCGTAACGCTTCTATCAACTCTACCGACGCGAGCATGGCGGGCACATTCACTTTATATATGATAAAGACCGTGGCAATCGCGACCAAAGGGATCAGGATACGATTTTTAATTCCCTCGTCAACACTTCTCACTGTCTTTTCTAAAGCAGGAGAAACAGAACCCTCTGTACCACCAATATAAGAAAGCACCATTACAAACAAAATGTAACTGGTGATGTTGTCGAAAACGGTAAAATTGTGCATGAAATAGCCCACAAGAAGCCCCGTCAAAATACTGCTCTCAGTGCGAGAAAAGTGGCTTCCCTTCTTCCAAAGAAGATAAAGAGCGAAACCAAAGAGCGACAAATACGATAGCAAACCCAGAATTCCGCCAGCAATCAACCAGTCAAAAAATACGTTGTGAGTACGGTCAAACCACTGTTCCTGACTGTACATACGAGGGTCATAGTATTTGTTGAAAACATAATTAAAACTCTCCTGCCCCCAACCAAATATCGGCTTCTCTTTTACTCCCTCAAAAGACATCGGCCAAAGCAAACAACGAGATTTTAATTCCCCATTGCAAATTATATTTTTATCGAAGGTCAAAACCTGATCGACAAACGATCCGAGGCGATCTAAGGATTCACTTTTGTGAACAAAATCAGATTTCCGGCCCACCACAAACAAGCCTCCAAGAAGAACAATTGTAATCAATAGACCAGCGCCGATGCGGCGCAGAATTTTATTTTCTTTTTCAAAAACAACGAGCCCAATAGCAAAACATACTAGACCAGCAACAAGACCGATTTCTGCTCCTCGTGTTGCCGTTTTAAACAAAACAAAAATGTCAGCAATAATTGCCACCCCGTAAAAAATTGGCCAAAAAAGCCCCCATGAATGCGTAACGTAATTTTTCTTGAAATAACCGAGTAGCAAATAAAGCGCCAGAAATACGTGGAAAAGCATGTACCCCCCGAGATACGCCGAATTACCGATGGTCGCATCAACACGAGTAGCGCCTTGGTGAATTGCAAGAGTGCCTGCAAGTTGAAAACAACTGTATGCAAATAATATAAGACTAACACCGATAGATACCTGAAATAATCGCTCCCACAATTTTTTGGTCATGACCGAACTCAACACCACAAAAAGCACAAAAAGATGGGCAATGGTTACCCAACCCTCCATGCGCTCGTAGTTAGACCAGAAACTTTTATAAGCATTCGGACTGAGCAAGTCGGAAATAAACAAAACGCCTACGAAAACAGCGAAGGCTTGGAAAATTCGGGAAAATTTTGGAAGGACTGTGTGATCCCGCAGTGCCAAAATAATCCACAGACATCCAATTGTTTCAACGATAATTCGAAATGCAAAATTCTTACCAGTAATAAAAGGGAAAAAGAAATGATCAGCGACAATCAAACAGATAAAAGGCAAAAGAAAAATCCCACTGATAATTGTATTGCGGAGAATTTTGTTTGTATCCATAATGCAAAAACTATAGCACAAAACAAAAACCGAGGCGACAGACGAACTAATCATTACAATGATTTGAAATCCCTAACCCTCTTGAGGTGATTCCATACAATTGCACGGTTGCGGGGTGATTGACTAATTAGTAAAAAAATGCTATCAATTAAAATAGAGTGACCTAGCATTCTGACAATTTATAAACGTCTCAACTCACCACCAGAAACTTGAAAGTAACCTATGAATCAGACTGCCTTGATGGCCAGCCTAAGAACAGGCCTTGGAAAAGTTTATCGGCCCCCAACTGCAATTGGCGGCCATGACATTCAACACATAGAACGGCTACTCCTCATGTATCGGGAAATCAGCGAACTCATACCGGGTGTAAGTGAGTTTGAATACGAGATTGCAGTATGGCTTCACAACCTTGACCGTTACCCGGCACTTCTTGCAAGTAGCGGCGCTTTAAACCTGACCTGTCTCATACACCTCTATCTCGCTCCAGGAAAGCTTGAGCCAGAGACCACAGAGCGGATAATCACCGCTGTGATGGAACACTCCAAAAAGGATGACGGGACAAACGACTCGCCACTTTTGCAAGCATTACGACTTGCCGATAAGTGGGATAGAATAGGTATACTTGGAATCACGGACAGTTTTTCCTGGAAAGGGCCACAACTGCCTGCATACGAAAAAACCGGTTTTGGTTATGGTAGCACAGCCGAAGGTTCCATGACATGTCACTACCAAAACTTCTACCGGGTGCTTGAGTGGTACACAATGTATCCACTCATACGTGAACTGGTGCGACGCAAACCACACCGATTTGAACATCTGCTAGCCTGCATCAGAATGTTCGCACGAGAAGTATCGGAAGCACAAGATGTGCCGAACACTGTTGAAGATGACATTGCACGTTGTCTCGGTAATTTTTACCCTCAGTGGCATCCCAAATGATAAAACTCACTCTACCCTCTTGTTACCAAATAACGAGAGGGTTTTTCTTTTAAAAGCTTTCTAAATATTGCCAAATGAACCTATTTGACACCTTTTGACACTTTTAGTATTATATAAACATGATTAAGGAAATCAAACCAGGTGGTGTATATACGACCACGGAAACGCGCGAACTGCTTAGGATAAGCGATAGCACAATTAAACGCCTGCTAAAAGGTGGACTAATTCGAGCCAATAAAATCGGCGGTCAATACCGTATACTCGGACACGAAATTCTACGCCTGCTCTCCCCCGACATCGATCGAAGGGCAACCAACTCATATCAAAAGTTAAAACGAAATGTGGCAAGAACAGTAAAATATTGGTAGAACATTGCGGAAACAGAAAGTGTTATACTGTTAGAACAATTAAAATATGAAAAAAGAAAAAAATACAACAGCCAAATCGGGAAATGGAATTAAAAAAGCGTTCATCACCGGCATCACGGGTCAGGACGGTTCTTACCTAACCGAACTGCTTTTGGAAAAGGGGTACGAGGTTCACGGCCTTATCCGACGCGTTTCAACTTTTAACACTGGCCGTATCGAACATCTATACCAGGATCCTCATATAAAAGGTACACGCTTATTCCTACATTACGGCGACCTATCGGACGCGAGCAACATCAAAAAACTGATCTTTACCCTCTCTCCCGATGAGGTCTACAACCTTGGAGCTCAATCCCATGTTAAGGTGTCTTTCGACATGGCTGAATACACCGGAGACATCACTGGTCTCGGTGCATTACGCGTACTCGAAGCGGTGAAAGACTTTCAGTTACAGACCGGTAAAAAAGTAAAATTTTATCAGGCATCATCCTCCGAGATGTTCGGCTCTGCCCTACCCCCTCAAAATGAAAAAACCTCCTTCGCTCCTCGCAGTCCCTACGGTGTCGCCAAAACATTTGCCTACTATGGCACGGTGAACTGCAGAGAGTCGTACGGAATTTATGCCGTAAACGGTATTCTATTCAATCATGAAAGCCCTCGCCGAGGAGAAACATTCGTCACCCGAAAAATCACTCAAGCGGTGGCGCGCATCAAGCTCGGCCTTCAAGACACTCTCTATTTGGGAAACTTAGACGCACTACGTGACTGGGGCCATGCTCGTGACTATGTATCCGCAATGTATCTTATGATGCAACAGTCAAAACCAGAAGATTATGTTATTGCGACAGGAACACAACATTCGGTACGAGAATTTTGTGAATTAGCCTTTAAGGAAATCAACATCAACCTGGAGTGGCGAGGAAAAGGCGATGCGGAACAAGGTGTTGATCCGAAAACCGGCAAGGCGCTTGTACAAATAGACAAACGCTATTTCCGACCCGCTGAAGTCAACTCACTTATGGGCGATGCTAAAAAGGCATTAAAGGATTTGGGTTGGAAGCCGAAAATCAGTTTCCAGGAATTGGTCAAGGAAATGGTAGCATCGGACCTAACGGAAGAATCAAAAAAACATATCCTAGCGGCCAGCGGTAAGAAAAAGTAAAGACTGATGGAAAAGAATTCCAAAATCTACATTGCCGGACATCTTGGCCTAGTAGGAAGCGCTATTACTCGGGCGCTTGTTTCCCGCAATTTTACCAATCTTGTATTAAAAACAAGAGCTGAGCTTGATTTGCTTGACCAGACGGCAGTTGAAAAATTTTTTCAAAAGGAAAAACCTGAATATGTATTTTTGGCTGCCGCAAAGGTTGGCGGTATCATGGCCAACAAAACTCATCCAGCTGAGTTTATTTATGAAAATCTTCTAGTCCAAGCACATGTTTTGGAGCAAGCTAGAATTAACGGCGTTAAAAAACTTTTATTCCTCGGGAGCTCCTGCATTTATCCTCGTCTTTCCGAACAACCCATCAAAGAAGAATATTTTTTATCTGGAGATCTTGAACCAACTAATCGCGCCTATGCCATTGCCAAAATCGCTGGTATTGTGACCTGTCAATCTTACAATGCAGAGTACGGCACAAATTTTATTTCTGCGATGCCGACAAATATGTACGGCCCAAATGATAATTTTGATCTTGAAAATTCACACGTTCTTCCGGCACTGATTCGCAAATTTCATGAGGCGAAAATAAACGGTAAAAAAGAAGTGGTTTTGTGGGGAACTGGTGTAGCGCGGCGTGAGTTTCTTCATGTTGATGATTTTGCCGATGCCGCTCTTTTTTTGATGGATAAGTACGAAAGAACCGAAATTATCAATGTCGGAAGTGGAGAAGATGTTTCGATAAAAGAATTGGCCGAGATAATAAGAAAAATTGTTGGGTTCTCCGGAACAATTTCATGGAATTCCGACAAGCCAGATGGGATCCTCCGAAAACTTCTGGACGTCTCCAAAATTCATACTCTGGGCTGGAAACACACAATTCAACTGGAAGGAGGTATAGCGTCAACATACGCATGGTACGAGAAAAACAGTAACAAATAAAAAATGACCGTCACAATTATAAAACCTAAAAAAACTTTCAGCCTCGAGGATATAAAAGAGGTCTGGCGCTACAAAGGGCTCCTGTATTTTTTTGTCTGGCGTGATCTAAAGGTACGTTACAAGCAAACGATTGTGGGTATTGGATGGGCGGTTTTCCAGCCTTTTATGACCATGGTGGTCTTCAGTGTGTTCTTCGGAAAGCTTATACAAGTTCCTTCGGATGGCATTCCCTACCCGATTTTTGTGTACACCGGACTGTTGTTCTGGCAGCTATTTTCAAGCGCACTAAACGACACCAGCAACTCTCTTATATCGAACTCATCAATCATAACAAAAGTTTATTTTCCAAGAATTATACTGCCCCTCGCCGATACCGCGAATAAGTTCGTAGACCTTTTTTTTGCAAGTCTGGCTCTCATCTATCTTATGTTTCATTATGGATATACTCCGCAACCAATTGGAATCATCTTAATACCTATTCTGCTCGTCATAACCTCAGCAACAGCAGTCGGGGTGGGGTTGATTCTAGCCTCAATCAACGTCAAATACCGCGACGTGCGCTATGTTATGCCATTTTTCATGCAGTTACTTCTTTTCTTGACCCCAGTCATCTACCCTTCGAGTATCGCGGGCAAATATGCATGGCTCTTATCATTTAACCCCATGACTGGGGTTATCAAGGCTGCGCGGGCGGGACTACTTGGAACGGGACCGATCGGCTGGCATTCTCTTCTGATATCGGGAATAGCGGCATTAGTATTCCTTATTCTTGGAATTTTCTTCTTTAAAAAAACCGAAAGATACTTCGCAGATATCGTTTAATTATATGGCACCAATCATCGAAATAAAAAACCTAAGCAAACGCTACAATATCACCGGACGAAAACGGGGATACGTCGCATTGCGTGATGTTATTACGGAAAAATTACGGCATCCACTCACGGCGCTTTTAAATCTCGGTAGAAGTATGCTGGGTAAAAACGGAATGGAGATATTCTGGGCATTAAAAGATATAAACCTCAGTGTTGAAAGGGGTGAGGCAGTAGGTATCATTGGCGCGAACGGCGCTGGAAAATCAACTCTTCTCAAAATTCTCTCTCGCATCACGCCTCCCACGGAGGGTGAAATTCGGTTGAATGGCAAGCTTGCCTCACTCCTTGAAGTGGGAACAGGCTTTCATCCCGAACTTTCTGGACGAGAAAATATATATTTAAACGGGGCAATTCTTGGTATGACCCGAAAAGAAATTGCTGATAAATTCGATGACATTGTATCTTTTTCGGGCATCGGAGATTTTATTGATACACCTGTCAAACGGTACTCATCTGGTATGTATGTCAGGTTAGCGTTTTCAATTGCGGCTCATATTGAACCGGATATTCTTCTCGTAGACGAAGTACTTGCTGTAGGCGACGCTGAGTTCCAAAAAAAATGTCTTGGAAAAATGGAAGAGGTTACCGGTAAGGCTGGAAGAACAATTCTGTTTGTCAGCCACAATATGGCTGCAGTGACGAAACTCTGCCCCACTTCAGTCTTGCTATCGCACGGCCGAATCGTGATGACCGGCAAAACAGAGGATGTCATAAATTATTATCTGGCCGAGGAGTATAAAAAAAGTTCTGACAGCGAGAAACTGCTTCCATTCAAAAATCAAGACCTTGTTATCGAAAAATTTGATGTAACCCAAAACGGCACGCGAACCGAGACTCTCGATGGCGACCGTCCATTTGAAATCACAATTAAATTTGAAACTCTGGTCGACCTAACCCAATTCCGCCTTGGAATTTATGTTAAAAACAGCTTGGGAAGTGTCTTATTCCGATCAACCACCTCTGACTGGAAACCTGAACTAGAAAAAATAAAACGCGGACGGCACAGTGCCACCTTGGTATTCCCCGGAAAACTTCTAATGCCGGGCAGTTATTTTTTGAACATTCACGCAGGACGCTTTAGCATCATAAATTACATGGCCAAACAGAGTTTGGATCGTACGATAGTCGTCGGTGCTTCGGCCTACTTCAATCAAGCTCACCCCGCCGAGCGAACCGAAGGCGAGCTTCTGCTTCCGTCCGAATGGAAACTAGAGTCAGTACATAATTGAGACCTTATCTATGCCGAAAATACTTAACAAACTTAAATGCTCAATTCTGCAAACCTCCTTCAAAGCTGGCGAAGGCCACATAGCCAGCGCTTTTTCAATTTTGGATATTTTATGGGTTCTCTATGATCAAATTCTAAAAATTGATCCTCTCAAACCGCGCGATGAAAAAAGGGACAGGTTCTTTCTATCAAAGGGCCATGCATCACTAGGATTATACGCGGTCCTGGCGGAAAAAGGTTTTTTTGACAAAGAAGAATTTGAAAGATTCGGAACTTTTGACAGTATTTTAGGCGGACATCCGGACAGAAATAAAGTTCCAGGAGTTGAAGCCTCCACCGGATCATTAGGACACGGCTTTCCTATGGCGGTAGGTACGGCGCTAGGGCTTAAAATTACAGGGTCACAAGCAAAAGTTTTTGTCCTAATCGGCGACGGCGAAGCCAATGAAGGTGCGGTTTGGGAATCGGCACTCCTCGCCTCTCATCACAACTTAACAAATCTGATCTGTATAATTGATTACAATCATTCAACTGACAGAGCGCTCCACATTGGCGATTTGGCAAAAAAATTTGAAGCTTTCGGCTGGCGCACGATTTCTATTGACGGTCATAACCATAAAGAAATACTCGAATCCCTAAAATTAAAGCTTTCGGAAAAACCGACTGCAATTATTGCCACGACCATTAAAGGTTATGGATCAAAAATGATGGAGAATAATCCTGCGTGGCATCGAAAGGCACCGACAAAAAATGAACTTGAAATAATTTTGAAGGAATTAACATGAATATGCGACAGCAATTAATTCAAAGCGGAGAGGCGCTTCTAGCTAAGGACCAGAAGCTGGTTATTCTGCTTGGCGATATGAGTGTGTTCGGCTTCCGAGAAGCTTTCAAAAATTTCCCGACGAGAATATACAATATAGGAATACTTGAACAATCTACGATAGGATTGGCAGCTGGCCTCGCAATGACAGGAATGGTTCCGATTGTCCATACAATTGCTCCTTTTCTAGTTGAACGCTCTTTGGAACAACTGAAAGACGATTTCGGTTATCAAAAGTTGGGAGGAAATTTTGTCAGCATTGGAGCCTCATACGACTACTCTGCTTTAGGCTGTACTCACCACTGCCCCGGGGATGTCGGCATCTTGAAAAATATTCCCGGAATGGAAATCGTGGTTCCAGGGACAGCCGCGGAATTTGACTCTCTGCTTCGCCAAGCCTACGACAACGGACGGCCAACTTATTATCGACTAAGCGAACAAGAAAACACCGAAAGCTACCCAGTTAAATTTGGCAAAGCACAAGTAATTAAAAAAGGTAAAAAAGCGACGATCATCGCAGTCGGTCCAGCGCTTAGGCCGTCGCTTGAAGCGTGTGCAAATGATGATGTCACTATACTTTATTACACAACCGTCGCTCCTTTTGATAGTGACACCTTGCGAAACAATTGCTCCTCAGGAAGAGTTTTACTATGTGAGCCATACTACACTGGAACCCTCACAAATGACATCATGTCTGCCCTAAATCCTCTGCCAATTGTAATTGAAAACGTCGGGGTACCACGAGAATTCTTAACCCATTACGGCAAAGCTTCCGAGCAAGACGCTTACATTGGGATGACCGGTTCAGCCATCCATTCAAAACTAAAAAAACTACTGTTATGAACAAGCCCAATTCAAAAACATCTTCGATGGTAAAATTCCCCAAGTTGCTAATAACTGGTGGAAACGGACTGGTTGGCACAGCTATTAAAAAGCTTGGAATACCAGACGCGGTTTTTGTCGCAAGAGCAGACGCTGATTTGCGAGATTTTAAGCTAACGAAGGCCCTGTTTGAAAAAATTAAACCGACACACGTCATCCATTTAGCCGCACATGTCGGAGGTGTCGGCGGAAACAGCCTTCATCCTGGTGAATACTTCCGTGACAATATTCTAATAAATACCAATGTCTTGGAGGCCGCACGGTTAACGGGCGTAAAAAAACTCGTATCAATGCTCTCAACCTGCATTTTTCCTGATCCAGCAATATTCCCACTGAAAGCTGAAGACTTGCATAAAGGTCAACCGCATCCATCAAATTTCGGCTATGCCTATGCTAAAAGAATGCTTGAGGTTCAAACTAACGCCTACAGAAAAGAGTGGGGTTGCGATTATATTACTCTAGTAGGCACTAACATTTATGGTCCGAATGATAATTTCAGTTTGGAAAACGGACATGTCGTCTCCTCGCTCGTACATAAGTGTTTTTTAGCAAAGAAAAATAAAACCGATCTTGAGGTTTGGGGAAGTGGAAAACCGCTCCGTGAATTTGTTTTGTCTGACGACATCGCGAAACTGACCGTTTGGGCTATTGAAAGCTACGACGAAGCGGAGCCTCTGATGCTATCCTCCGGCATTGAGACTAGCATAAAGGAACTGGTGCTTCTAGTAGCGGAAAAAATGAAATTCACAGGACGGGTTATTTTTGACACTAAAAAAACCGACGGACAACTCCGAAAACCGTCTGACACTACAAAATTTTTAAAATACCTCCCAGAATTTAAATTTACCCCTGTTGAGGATGGTGTAGAAAAAACCGTTAATTGGTTCGTGGAGAATTATCCCAATGTCAGAAAATAAAATGGGAAAAAAAATTCTAATCCAAGTGCCCAGTCCGTTTGCCGCAAATAACGCGATCTTTGAACAAGACGCAAATAATATGACAGAGCCATGGCGTGTTTTAAAGGCGCGCCTAAATTCTCTCGGCTACGAAGTGCTAACAGCCGATAATAACTCGCTTGAAGACTGTGAATGGCTTTTGTTTATTGACTCGCTTTCGCTCTACGGCACCGCTCAGCGTGGAGGTTTTAAAAATTTTGCACGCAGAATTTCAAATAAAATTTTCAAAGTGAAAGATAAAAATCCATGGCCAAATCGGCCTTTGTATGAAGAAGCTATGGCGCGAGGAATGGAAAACCGGATGGCGTTGTTTCTTTGGGAAGGCGCCGTAGTGAGTCCATACAACTATATGCCGAAAACCTGGAAAAAGTTTAACCGAATCTTTACTTGGAAAGATGATTTAGTTGATAACAAAAAATTCTTCAAATTTTATCTGCCGACACCGACTCAAAATGGAATAGTAAAACCTCTGCCATTCGCACAAAAAAAACTGCTAGTAAACATTTCAGCGAATAAGTGGTACCCAGGCGAAAATGAGCTTTTCAGTGCCAGGGTGAGAACCAGTCTGTATTTTGATCGACACTATCCCAATGATTTTGATCACTTTGGAGCGCGATGGCATACGGCGGTTACACGCTGGCAGAAATACTTTCCAGCTCTTATACCAAAATTTACTACTTACCGCGGTAAATCAGGAAACAAGATGGAAACACTTTCTAAATATAAATTCTCACTATGTTATGAAAACGTTTCTGACAATAAAGGTTATATTACCGAAAAAATCTTTGACATCCTTCAGGCAAAATCCGTGCCAGTTTATTGGGGGGCACCAAACATTGAGGAGTACGTCCCCTCTACTGCTTTCGTAGATCGAAGAAAATTCATAAATGATGAGGCGTTAGCAAAATACTTAAAAAATGTTTCCGAGGAAAACTATGAAAAAATGGTTGAGGCAGGACAAAAATATCTTGAAACCGAAAACTGTAAAAAATTCTTTTCGGAATATTTTGCTAAACGAGTAATTGAGGTTTTAAATATCACGAGAAAAAACTAGTATGAAAGAGCCTTTGACTAAAAACCAAAAACTTGCTCGCAATTCTCTTCTTTCAAAAATTGAAACTGGTGAATACGCGCTTAGAGCTAACCCTTGCATTTGTGGAAAGATGATGGATATTCTGATTGCAAATCGAGACCGTTATAATATTTCCATACGCACCGTGCTTTGTCAGGCCTGTGGTCTGGTTCGCTCCGATCCTTATTATAACACCGTCACTCTCTCACACTTTTATAATGATGAATATCGAAAGCTCTACGCCATCAAAGCTGGGTCGGTCGAAGATTTTTTTATTGAACAAACTGGTTTTGGAAAGCATATTTATGATTTCTTAGCCGAAAAGATTTTCAAGCGCGAAATCAAGGGAAAAAATGTCCTTGAAATCGGTTGTGGTGCAGGAGGAATTCTAGAAACCTTTAAAAAAATGGGGAATGAAGTTGCCGGTTGTGATTATGGTGAAAGTTACATCCAGTTTGGGAAAAGTAAAGGATTAAATCTTTTTGCTGGTGGTTCGGATACTCTTTTAAACACGGGTTTAGCAGACATTATAATTCTCAACCACACATTTGAGCATATGACTCAACCAACTAAAGAGTTGGAGCAAATTAAAAAATTACTAGCACCAAACGGCATACTATATATATCGTTGCCGGGAATTTATTCAATTCATGATACTTATGCGGGTAAACTTATTAATGGGTACTTGCAAAATGCCCACGTTTGGTATTTCACTCTGAAAACCTTAACTTCCCTGCTCTCTAAATGTGGCTTTCAGCTTATAGCTGGAAATGAAATAATTATGGCGGTTTATAAAATTGGCCTGACAAGCCAAAAAATGGAAGTCGAAAGCCCTGAAAAAATCCTATACTACCTTAAAAAAACCAAAAAATTACGCTGGTACTACGGCTTAAAAAAGTTCTCCCTCCGTCATTCAGCCTTTGAAACATTGAGACGATTTGGACCGTTATATAAGATGACCCGAACTATTTATAGAAAAGCTAAAAAAATACAATGATAAAGGGACAAAAAATCGTGGCACTCGTGCCTCTTAGGGGCGGATCAAAATCTATCCCTTACAAAAATATAAAAAAAATCTCTGGCAAGCCTTTAGCTTACTGGTGCCTTTTTGCTGCTACCAATTCAAAATATATTGATGAAGTGTGGGTTTCGACAGATGATTCGAAAATAAAAAAAGTGGTTTCAGGACTCGGACTTGACGTGAAAGTGCTAGACCGACCAGAAGCATTGGCCACGGACAAAGCATCGACTGAATCGGTGATGCTCCATTTTGCCGAGAAGGTCAC
Source organism: Patescibacteria group bacterium (assembly GCA_038063715.1). Classification (GTDB taxonomy): domain Bacteria; phylum Patescibacteriota; class Minisyncoccia; order Phycocordibacterales; family SIBU01; genus SIBU01. The sequence goes on from JBBTUO010000017.1 coordinate 36,738, forward strand.
CTTTGATATTCTGATTACCGTTCAAGCAACTTCCCCACTAACGACCAGTGACAATTTAGACAAAGCAATCGAAATTCTTTTAGAGGGTGGACATGATAGCTTGGTCACGGTGGTTAAAGAAAAAAGTTTCTTGTGGTCACCAGAAGGCAAAGCTCTAAATTACGACCCTAGAAATCGACCGATGAGGCAGGACTGGCCAGGGACATTTTCCGAAAATGGAGCTTTCTACATTACCAAAAAAAATATTCTAGAAACTGAAAAATGTCGACTCGGAGGGCGCGTCAAAGTCTTTGAGATGCCAGCCGAAACGACATTGCAAATTGACGAAGCGGAAGACTGGCGAAAAGTTGCAAAATTACTAAAAATGAGAAAGAATTATCTTTCCTAAAGAATCTATGAAATACAAACAGCCAAAAATAGTCGCGGAAATCGGTTGCAATCATATGGGTGATTTTGAATTGGCGAAAGAATTGATTTTCTTAGCCAAAGAAACTGGAGCGCATGTGGCAAAATTTCAAAAAAGAAATCCGCGTCAACTGCTGACAAAAGAACAGTATAACTCTCCTCACCCAGTGCCCTATCACTCCTTCGGAAAAACTTACGGGGAGCACCGCGAGTTTCTAGAGCTCACGAAGGAACAGCATCGCAAACTTAAAAATTACTGCGACCGTCTTCATATTGAGTACGCAACTTCTGTTTGGGATGTGCAGTCCGCGCGAGAAATTATTTCTTTAAAACCTAAATATATTAAAGTTCCCTCGGCTTGCAACAACAACTACGAACTTTTGAAGGTCCTGCGGGATAACTACAAAGGTGACGTCCATATATCTTTCGGTATGACAACGCACGATGAAGAAGAGTCGATTGTGAAATTTTTTGAGGAAAAGAATCAGGCCAAAAAACGCTTGGTTATCTACTCCTGCACCTCTGGCTACCCAGTTGATTTTAATGACGTCTGTCTTTTGGAAATTTCTAGAGTTGAAAAAACCTATGGTGATAGAGTAAAGGAAATTGGCTTTTCTGGGCACCACGCTGGCATCGCCATCGATATCGCAGCTTATGCACTGGGTGCCACTTGGATTGAAAGACACTTCACAAAGGACAGAATGCTCAAGGGCACCGATCATGCAGCTTCGCTCGAGCCACAGGGCTTGAAAACTCTTGCCAGAAATCTTGGCGCTACCTTTACGTCCCTGACATATAAAAAATCAGAAATTTTGGAAGTGGAAAAGGTTCAGCGAGAAAAATTAAAGTATCGTTCAAAATCAGAAAAATAAAATGAAAATTTTAAACAAATTTAATAGTGAAAACAGTTTTGACTACGAGAACGGCTTTTACCTTACAGCTAAACCTGACAGACTCGGCAAGCTTTTGGCGCATTATGAACTTTATAAAAAAGTTTGCGACCTACCGGGCGCGATTGTTGAATGTGGTGTTTTCAAGGGCGCATCTCTTATAAGATTCGCTACATTCCGAAATCTTTTTGAAGCGGAACATTCCCGAAAAGTTATCGGTTTTGACATGTATGGAAAATTCCCGCAAACTAAATTCGAAAATGATAAAAAATACCTGAAGAAATTCATTGAAGCCGCTGGTGAAGAAAGTATTTCAGAGACAGAACTGACGCAGATTTTTGAATTGAAGGATATTAAAAATTTTGAATTAGTTAAGGGTGATATCAACAAGACTGTTCCAGACTACGTAAAAAACAATCCTCATCTTAAAATTTCCCTACTACATATTGATACTGACGTATATGAACCGGCGGTCACAATCCTGCGTGAAATGTATGACCACGTTGTAAAAGGTGGAATCATCGCCTTTGATGACTACGGCACTTTCCCTGGCGAGACACAGGCGGTAGACGAATTCTTTAAAGATAAAAAGGTAAAAATCCAGAAATTCCCCTTCTCACACATTCCTTCTTTTGTCGTAAAACCATAAACTCTCATGAAGTCCACAATAAAAGAAATGCCGATTGCCGGTCAATTATTAAAAAACCTGGGAGCATTGAACCGAAATATCAAGCATGTTGTCCAATCCTCCCTGTTCTATCTAAAAAATAAAAAGCTTCTTTCGTTGAACAAAGTCTTAGCAGGAAGTGCTGCGGGTCGACGGGCTTTCATTCTTGCAACTGGCCCATCGATTAAAACTCAAGATCTTTCGCGCCTACAAGGAGAATTATGCGTGAGCGTCAGCAATTTTTTCGTTCATCCTGACTTTAAAAAAATCAGTCCGGAATATCACATCTTTCCCGCCTCTCACAAACCTATAACAGTTGAACAAATGTTAGACTTGCTCCGCGACGCTGAAAAACATTTTCCTGATGGACAAAAAATCTTTATGTCTGCAACAGATAAATATCTCGTTGAAAAATTCGGCGTGTTTAAAAAACAAAAAGTCTACTATTATTTGATCTCCAGCAGTCCCTTGACTGCACAAGGTATGATTAATTTCTCAAAAAGGCTCCCGATAATACAGACCAGCCCGCACATAGCCGTATATCTCTCCCTGTATCTGGATGTAAAAGAAATTTATCTTTTGGGTGTGGACCATGACTGGATTTTACATATAGGCGAAACGAGACATTTTTATGATGAGAAAAAAAGCGCACTTGCCCAAACCGGCTATAACGAGTGGTTAGAAAGCGATTTAGGTACCGAGTGTGAAGCGTATGGGCGCCTGTGGAAAATATATCGGCAAATAAGAACCTACGCGACCAAACATAAAGTTGTCATAATTAATGCAACAACCGGTAGTTTGCTTGACGTGTTCCCTAGAGCCAATCTGGAAGAAATTTTAAAAAAATAAATGAGTAAAGCAAGAAAAATTTTAAAATCAATCACGCCGCCATTCATCTGGAATGGGGCAAGAGCTTTGGTGTGGCCTAAAACCAAACAATACAGTGGAGATTTCAAAACTTGGGCCGAAGCCAAAGCACTTACTTCAGGCTACGACACTCCGTTAATTTTGGAAAAAGTACAAAGCGCAGCACTAAAAGTAAAACGCGGTGAAGCGGCTTATGAACGTGACTCGGTTAATTTCAGTACCATAGAGTACTCGTGGCCTCTCCTAGCGGGACTTTTGTGGATTGCGAGCCAAAATGAAAACAAACTAAGCGTACTTGATTTTGGCGGTTCACTCGGTTCAAGCTACTACCAAAATAGGAAATTTTTGGCGCATCTCAAAAGCTTAAGTTGGTCTATTGTCGAACAAAAACACTTTGTAGAGTTTGGTCATAAAAATCTCACAGATGAGCATTTGAAATTCTACACCGACCTAAAAGAGTGTGCTGTGGCAGAAAAACCTGATGTTTTTCTGCTTTCGAGTGTTCTACCCTATATTGAAAAGCCCTACGAAATTTTGGAACTAGTTCGACAATTAAACCTGAAATATATTATCATAGATCGCACCCCATTCTTCACACAGCCAAGCATCCTCCCCGATCGAATTACTGTCCAACAATCTTCAAAAAAAATCTATGACGCGAGTTATCCGGCATGGTTTTTAAATGAACATAAACTCCTAAGATTTTTAAGTACCGATTATGAATTGATAGCCGATTGGCAAGCGCTGGCGGGCAAAATTCCACTTGGGAATGTCATAGCGGAAGATAAAGGATATATATATGTTCGAAAAAATATTTAATCGTCCTGAGCTTCAAAGTAACCCTCCGGTGCTGGTTGACATCGGAGCCTCCGGCGCGCTGTACCCTCATTGGGAGCAGATTGCCAAATATTGCATTTGCATTGCCTTTGACCCGGACTTACGGGAAATGAAGCACCTGGACAGCGGCACATCGCCCTATCGAGAACTTTTCGTTCATAACTCAATCGTATCAGCAGAGAAAAAATTGGAGAGTAATTTTTACTTGACCAAATCCCCATACTGTTCGAGCACGCTCGTACCTGCTGTTGAACCATCCATTTCTGTAGCTCCTCTTTTTGAAATTGAGAAAAAAGTGGTCTTAAAAACTGAAAATCTTGTTGACGTCCTAAGGGCAAAAAACATTTCTCACGTCGACTGGTTTAAAACCGATTCCCAAGGCACCGACCTTCGTATTTTCAAAAGTCTTGGGGAAGAAACTTTACGTCGTGTTCTGATAGCTGACCTTGAACCTGGAATTATAGACGCCTACAAAGGCGAGGACAAGGCATGGCACGTACTTCAATTCATGGACGAAAAAAATTTTTGGATGAGCGACATGAGAGTAATGTCTGTGAAAAAGATCCCGAGAAATTGGAAAAAACTTTCGAACGAGCGAGATCGAACGTTTAGAAGCGGCTCAGCAGATTCGCCTGGCTGGACAGAAATGTCTTTTATAAGCGACGGCACACAAGAAGATTTCGACATTCGGGAATTTCTATTGCTCTGGGTCTTCGCTACCATCAAAAACCAGCACGGCTTCGCCTTTGATATCGCCACCCGTGGCACGGAAAAATTCTCCGATGTGATCTTCCTAGAGCTAGCGACCGAATCCGAAAAAAGCGCCACCCGCAAACAAAGATATAATAACCGAACCACTAAAATTATGCGCTTCACTAACCGTCTCAAAAAAATTGTGAAAAAAATTTTATGACATCCGCAACAGTCTCGTTACAACGTCATTTCTGCACCCTTTTCGATAGAGGGTTTTTGTTTAAAGGGTTAGCCCTTTATAAATCCTTAATGAAACATGCTGTAAATTTTACCTTATGGATTTTGTGCATGGATACCGAAACCTATAATGTACTAAAACAGCTTAATCTTCCGAACGTACGCCTCCTGACACTCTCTGACGTGGAGGATGAACAACTCCAAACCGCCAAACAAAACCGTAGTTCACGAAAATACTGCTTTACGCTATCCCCATCGCTCCCCCTCTACATTCTTAAAAATCACGATATAGAAAGTATTAGCTACCTAGATGCGGACTTGTACTTTTTTAGCTCTCCGGAGGTTATATATAAAGAGATGGAAAGTAAATCAATTATGATAATTCCTCACCACCTCGGGCCAACACGGAAAGAAAAAGAAAAGGAGGTCGGCAAGTACAACGTCGGGATGCTAATATTTAAAAAAGATGAGAACGGACTTGCTTGTCTACGATGGTGGCGTGAACAATGCATTCTGTACTGCGATGACCAGATCCGGCCGGGACACTACGACGACCAAAAGTTCCTTGATTATTTTGAAGAAAAATTCAAAGGCGTACACGTGCTAAAAAATCGCGGAGCAAATCTCGCACCATGGAATATTGAGCGTGACAAAATACACATACAGAAAAATATTGTTTTTGTTGGCAACGACCCGCTAGTATTCTTCCACTTTTCAGGCTTCCAATTGTACGAAAAATCCTTTATGCTACCCTACGGGCCCTACACTTTCCACGAATATACGCGCTCTTCGCTCTTTAAAGATTTCATCTACAAACCGTACTCTAATTGCTTGTATCAAACATTAAACGATATCCGCCGGATAAGACCTCTATGGAATTACGGGCTGACGCCCCGACCGAAATTGTTAAAAAGTCTTGAGCAACTTTTTTACAACAGCCTATACTTCCCCACTTGGCGGCTCGCAAAAAAAATAACATCACTACTCAAGAACAAATAAAATCATATGGAAAAAACAAACAACGAACTTCCCGAAGGCTCCGCCATAATCAAATTACCATCCTTTAGTGGTAAAGGTGGAATTTTGACAATGATACAGCGCGGAGAAAAATTAAATGAAGTGCCGTTTGAAATTGAAAGAGTGCTAGTTACCACTTGCGGGCAAAGTAGCGAGGAAAGAGGGGCTCACACTCATCACGAGTCTCGGCAAATCTTTTTTGTCCTATCAGGTGGGTGCACCATTTTACTTGATAATGGCAAGGACAAGTCATCGGTAACCCTGACAAACGCCTCGGAAGGCCTTCTCATGGAACCATACGTCTGGCACGTGATGAAAGATTTTAAGGAAAACACGGTCACGCTCGCCCTCTTTAATACAGTTTATGACGAAAAAGATTACATTAGAAATTATGAAGAATTCCTAAAATGCCTAAAAAAATAACAGTGCCGTCATTCGACACCACTCGACAAGTAAAAGAAATCCGACGGGAGATAAATGCGGCCTTAAAAAAAGTGTTGGACTCTGGAAAATTTGTCATGGGCAATGAAGTGAATATGTTCGAGACCGAATTCAGCACCTACATAGGTACACGCTACGGCATAGGGGTAAATTCAGGCACTGACGCCCTTAAAATCGCTCTAAAGGCCTTCGGAGTGGGCATTGGAGATGAGGTCATTACAGCCACAAATACAGCCACTCCGACAGTAAGTGCTATCCGAGAAACCGGAGCTACCCCCGTCTTGGTAGACAGTGATGAATACCACCTAATTGATGTCAAAAAGATTGAATCGGCCATCACTTCCAAAACAAAAGCACTTATCCCCGTCCATCTATACGGCCAATCTGCCGACATGGTCACCATCATGAGGATAGCCAATAAACACAATCTCAAAGTGATCGAAGACTGCGCCCAGTCAACAGGTGCGACAATAGGAAAGAAAAAGTCAGGAACCTTCGGACATGCATCCTGTTTCAGCTTCTTCCCCACCAAAAATCTAGGCGCTCTAGGCGATGGTGGCATTATCCTAACTAACGACAAAGACATTGCAGACATCTGCAAACGGCTTCGCCGATACGGCATGGACGCCACATATTACGCCCACATCGAAGGTTACAACAGCCGACTTCAGGAATTTCAGGCGGCCATTCTCCGTATAAAGTTGTCCCGTCTTAATTCTTACAACAAACGAAGACAGGAGATCGCGGCGCGTTATATGTCAGAAGTAAAAAATCCTACCGTGAAAATACCGAGGTCAAAAAAGGGCTTCTCGCATATCTTCCATCAGTTCGTGATCGAAGCGGCAAACCGTGAGAAGTTTTTGGAACATCTTAAAGTTAATGATGTGGGCTATGGCATTCATTATCCGTTCCCTATTCATCTCCAAAAGGCCTATGAATTCTTGGGTTATAAAAGCGGTTCTTTTCCAATAGCCGAAGCGGCGGCCCAAAGAATTGTTTCTCTGCCGATCTTTCCTGAACTTACAGAAAAAGAAATAGGTCACGTCATAGCGACCATCAATAGCTTCAAATAGCTTTATACTGCTTTACTTCTTGCCGACAGTTTTCTTGAAAATCTGGATGTTGTAGTATTTTTCTTCGGAAAAATCAAAGCCCTTACCTATGTTTGCATCCAACTCGGCTAAAATCGATTCAATGGTCTCTTTCGGTTTGAACCCCAAAATCTTCTCGGCTTTGCCGGTCAAGATCTTATAGTTACGGTTATCAGTGATATTTTTCACATCAACAACAAGAGATGCGCCGTATTTTTTGTTAAAATGCTCCGCCACTTTTTTGCCAACATCTCCAACGGTAAAATTACCAGATGAAATGTTGAAAATTCCACTCACTGTATGAGGCGCCGAGATTGCGAGCCGGTACGCATGTATCACATCATTCATACCAAGAATCGGACGCCAAATTGAGGGATTATTGATCGTGATCTTTTTTTCCGTCATGGCTTTCATGTACATTGTATTGACGATCAGATCAAACCTCATGCGCGGAGCCCATCCTGAAATGGTGCCTTTACGAAGACTGATAACCGAAAAATTCTCATCGGCAAGATACATGGATCCGCACTCTCCCTGAAACTTGGATATACCGTACGGAAACGAGCTCCGAGGCGTAGAATCCTCGCTCCGAGGCTTACTATCAGTAAACCCGTATACAGAAGCGGAAGAAGCGTAAATAAAACGTCTTACTCCTGCGCATTTACTGATATAGGCAAGATACGAGGGCGCGGCACTATTATAAATAAAATTTTGCGATGGAGAATGATCGGCCATCGGGTCATTTGAAAGACCGGCAAGAAAGATTGTTTGATCAAAACCCGCGAGCGCGGACTCATCAATATCAAAAATGTCCTTTTTAAGGATTTTTACTTTTTTAGGAAGCGTGTTTCCAAACCATAATATATCTAGAACCGTGATATCGTGATTATCCTTTAGAAGCTCCGGGATAAGCCTTGATCCAACATACCCGGCACCGCCAGCGATAAATATTTTTGCCATAAGAACGTAATCATAGCAAAGGATTTGAAGATTTTCAATTAGCAAATACTGGGCTATAATCAGATGCGTGAAAACATATATTCTTGGAATTTCAGCATACTACCACGATTCCTCGGCAGCACTGCTGTGCAATGGAGAAATTATCGCCGCTGCTCAAGAGGAAAGATTTTCTAGAAAAAAAGCGGACCCAAGATTCCCCAAATCATCTATTGAATACTGCCTCGCTGAAGCCAGAATTGGAATTGAAGACATTGACCATGTAGTATTTTATGAAAATTCTTTAAGAAAATTCGAGAGGCTCTGTGAGTCGTATTTCGCGTTTGTACCCCGTGGTTTTGATTTCTTCAAACATTCATTTCGAACATGGTCAAGCTCAAAATTACAGACAAAAAACAACATTCTGAAAGAGCTGGGTGGTAAATTTTGTGGAGAATTCCACTTCACGGAACATCACGCTTCTCATGCGGCGAGCGCCTTCTTCCCATCTCCTTATGACGAAGCGGCGATTCTCACAATTGACGCTGTCGGAGAATGGTCAACAAGCTCTCTAGCTTACGGAAACGACCATAACATCAAAATGCTGAAAGAAATGCGTTTCCCGCATTCTCTGGGGATGCTCTACTCGGCATTTACCTATTACACTGGATTTAAGGTCAACTCGGGCGAGTATAAACTTATGGGACTTGCCCCTTACGGACGACCTTTATATGCTGACCTTATTAAAAAAAATCTCATTGAGATATATCCTGACGGATCGTTATGGATGGATATGAGCTATTTCAATTACTGTTATGGTTCTACCATGACCTCGCCTAAATTTCATCAATTGTTTGGCGGATCGCCTCGAGCGCCGGAAACCGATATCCAGCAAAAAGACATGGACATAGCAGCCTCCATTCAAGCAGTAACCGAAGAAATAATCATAAAGATGGCCCAATATGCACAAAAAGAGACAGGATCAAAAAATCTTGTTTTAGCCGGAGGGGTGGCCTTAAATTGCGTCGCGAATGGGAAATTGTTACGAGAAGGACCTTTCGAAAACATCTGGGTACAGCCAGCCGCAGGGGACGCCGGAGGCTCTTTAGGCGCCGCCTTACTTTTCTGGCACCAAAAATTAAGCAACACGAGAATACCACAAAAAACTGACTCCCAGAAAGGTACCATTTTGGGACCCACATTTTCAAATAGTGATATAAAAAGTATATTGGATAGTCGTACACTACACTATGAATATTTCGCGGATGAATCGAAGTTGTTGGAAGCGGTAACGGAAGCACTGACTGAAGAAAAAATAATCGGCTGGTTTCAAGGCCGAATGGAATACGGGCCACGATCGCTAGGATGTCGAAGCATTATCGGCGATGCACGATCTCAAAAAATGCAACAGATCATGAATCTTAAAATAAAATTCCGAGAGTCCTTCCGGCCATTCGCTCCAAGCGTGCTGAAAGAATTTGCTCACGAAATTTTTGAAGTTACGCCCGAAGTCGACGATCCGTATATGCTCTTCGTAGCTCCGATAAAAGAAAATTGCAAACGACAGTTGACCGCGGAAGAGAAAACCAAAATGCAAGATCCCGACTTAAGAATCAGGGTAACTGTTCCCCGCTCAAAATATCCCGCGATTACCCACGTTGACTATTCTGCAAGAATTCAAACGGTAGATGAAAAGAGGCATGGGCGCTATTACCGTTTGATAAAAAAATTCCATGAAAAAACCGGCTCTCCCCTTATAGTCAATACCAGCTTTAATATCCGTGGCGAGCCAATAGTGTGCGATCCCGAAGACGCTATACTCTGTTTTTTAGCAACAGATATGGACTGTTTAGTAATGGAAAATTTTATCATTAAGAAAGAAGAGCAAGACAAAAATTTGCTTGCATACGCGAATCTTTCCAGGGAGCGCCATAAAAAAATGTACGCTCTAGATTAAAATAGTTATGAATTTTATCCAAAAAATCTGGTCAAAAATATCACGCCGAATACTGAAACTCGGGCGTAATTACGTTTTGATAATTTTGTATTATGTTATGTTACCCATCATAGCTTTAGCGGGTTCCAAATTAGTTCTTAAAAAGTCTACGGAAAAAAGTCTTTGGCTAAAGTGGGGTGACAAAATAAATCCAGATATGGCCCCTGCGCAGATTAAAAAGGGTTGGATTGTGAACTTTTTCTCTTGGACTTTTAAATCTGGCAATCTCTGGGCCATATTTTTATTGCCCTTTATTCTGATCGTGAAAGCAACCGAAGACCCTTCCAGCACAACTTCACCGGAACTAGCAATGATTTATACACTTTTCTGATTATGCTTTACATCCGTCTCATTTTGTCACTAATAGCCTCCATCATTGGAATTATACTAATAATTCCAGGTTTAATGCTCATGTTTCCGTTCTGGTTTGTTTCTCTTGTTGCCAAAATGGTCGCAAAATTCAAACCCACATTGTCAACATGGGAAGATATAATCGAATTCGACCCAGAGCTTGGCTGGCGCTCTAAACCAAATATTGATGCGCACATGGATGTAGACGGAATATATCATATTACCGTAGGTCCCGATGGGTGGAGAGGCAACCAAAGCCTGAAAAAAAGTGACACTATTGTCATCGGCGACTCATTTGTGTTTGGGCAAGGTACAGATGACAAAAATCATTTTGCTAACCTAACAAAACATACTCAAGTCAAACCTATAGGAGCTCCAGGATATGGCGTTGTACATTATTTGCTTCTGTTAAAAAATCTGTCCTCGGAATTGAAAGGAAAATTGGTGCTGTGGTTTGTCTATACAGGCAACGACTACCGAGAAAGCGTCCGACCCAGTTCCTATGGCTATCATTTCCCTTTTGTTTTTCGCGATAATGCAACAGAAGCTTGGGAAATTCAAACATCTCACATACGAGATACGAAGTTACCTTTTCACTTCGAAAAGGGTTATAAAGTATCGATACCGGAACTTGCTGATCTTTTTTCCAAAAATTACTTTTCCGATTATGCCTATGGGGCATTTGAGTATCTGGTCGTCGAAGCCAAAAAACACTGCGAAACTCATGGAGCAAAGTTTGCAGTTGTTACCCTGCCCATTAAGTGGTGTTTGGACGACAGTTACCTGCACAAATTGAAACGCCATTCAGGCAATCCAGAAAACTTTTCTCTGAAATACCCTGACGAGCAAGCAGGGATTATTTGCAAACGGCACGGAATAACTTTTAAAGCTGGCTCGAGCGAATTTACCACCGAAGACTTTCTGCCAAACGATCTGCACTGGTCTCAAGGTGGCAACAAAAAAGCCGCTAAAATTATTGATGTATTGCATAAAGATTTCACTTCGAAATAAAATGATTATAGTCAAACTTCAAGGGGGCCTCGGTAATCAAATGTTCCAGTACGCGCTGGGACGCAATCTTTCGCTTATCCATAATGTGCCTTTTAAAATTGACTATTCGTATTTAAAAACTTCCAACCAAAGTAACCGCTCATTTAAACTTGACGGCTTTCAAATTCGTACCGAGGAGGCAACACAAAAAGAAGTGACCTCCTACACTGGGTTAAATCAAAAAATCTTGGACAGATTCCGCACAAGCTCGAATAAAAAGCACATAAAGGAATCATTTCATGGATTTAACGAATATGTTTTGAGGCGCGGCGATGGTTATTTTGATGGCCATTGGAATATGCAAAGTGAAAAATATTTTCACCCCAATGAAACCGCAATTAGAAAGGATTTTCAACTTACAAAGCCTTTCGGGGCAGACGCGCAAAAAATTGCCGAGACAATTGCGAAAGAACCGGCGTCAGTCAGTCTACACATCCGCCGTGGCGACTATGTGTCAATCTCTAAGGTTTCCGAAGTCCACGGTGTCCTACCACTCTCTTACTATGAAACGGCCTGCGAGAAAATACTTGATAAATTTCCCAATGCGCATTTTTTTATATTTTCAGACGACATCGCGTGGGCTAAGGAGAATTTCCCTAATAAGTACAGAGTTAGCTTTGTATCGGATCCAGAAATTACCGACCACGAGGAACTGATACTGATGAGTATGTGCCTGCACAACATCATTGCTAATTCTACTTTCAGCTGGTGGGGCGCTTGGCTCAATCAAAATCCGGAAAAAATTGTTGTTGCACCAACTCCTTGGTTTCAGTCCTCAACCCACAATACTGACAACATTGTCCCCGATAATTGGTGGAAAATTAAAATATAATTTATACTGGCGTGATGAAAGAAAAATACAAACTTCCAGAAAATTTGACGCATGATATGGGAGGCGAAGGCGACAATTTGGATGGCCGAATGAGGAATGTCCTGGAACTTCTAGAGGAGGCCCCGCTTGCCTCGCTTACAACAGTTTTAGATATCGGCGCGGGCAAAGGCCAAGTTCTAAAATGGTTTTCTCAAAGGGGTAAAAAATGCACGGGTATCGGGCTCGAAATAGAATCCTACGGCGCCAATCTCAAAGAATTTAAAGAAAAACATGATATTGATGTCGTAGAAGGCGCAATTGAAAAAATGCCTTTCCCTAAAAAATCTTTTGACGGGGTAGTAATGAGCCACATTCTTGAGCACTGTCCGAATATCGGTCTCGCGCTAGCTGAAACAAAAAGAGTTCTGGCCGATAACGGCTGGCTTTTTATTTTCGTACCGCCACACGAGGATCGAATCGCGGGAGGACATATTGCCACAGGTTGGAATATCGGACAACTTATGTATGTACTGCTCGTAAATGGTTTTGACGTAAAAAATGGTAGGTTTATCAAATACGGCTACAACATCTGTGGTTTCGTTCAAAAAAATAAGCGGCCATTGCCGCCCCTGCGTCATGACCAGGGCGATGTGTACATTTTGCAAAAGGAAGGGTTTTTCCCTGCACCGATTAAAACCGCCGATGGCCAAAATGACGGATACTTCGGGGATATAAAATCAATTAACTGGAATCCTGAATCGAAAATCATTCAAAAAATTAAAGGGGTTCCGAAAAATAACAATAAAATTCTATATGCGATAAAAATCAGCCTATTCAATATATCCAAGCACATCCCCGAAAGAGTAAAAGATGTTTTGAGTCTTCTATTGAGCAACCGGAAAAATGACGGAAACAATACAATAAACCCTGAAATACTCAGAGGTTAAGGGTGGAAAGTATTTTTTCAATCTGGAGCGTATCCGTTGTTATTTTTATGCTCCTACATCCGGCCGCGACAGCAGCTATTGTGTCGCTGTCGTTATCCCCGATAGCAAAACTATTTTCAAGATCTATTCCCAGTTCTTTTGCAGCATACAGAAACATTCCCGAAGCGGGTTTACGGCACATGCATTTATCCGCTAAATCGTGCGGACAATAATAAAAAGCGTCTATATGAGCAGAGGTCTTTGCTAAATCATAATTCATCCGGATGTGTAATTTTTCAACAAAGTCGGCTGTCATTTTGCCCCTCGCAACCCCACGCTGATTACTTACGACAATGACCTTAAACCCGAGATCGTTAATTTTTTTTATCAGTTCCTGCGCGCCCTGGTTCCAAAAAAATTCATCAAAATTTTTAACATAGTCATGTTCCGAAGGTTTCTTATTCAAAACCCCGTCTCGATCAAAAAACACTGCTCGATTTAATTTAGGCAAGATTTTCATAAAGAGTGCAGTCCCTGCGAGCTTGCTCAAGCATTTCCAAAGTGCCAATGTCTTGATGATAACCCTTGAGCAGATAGCCGTAAAGAGCACGACTTTCGGCAAGCAACTTTGGAAAAATATCTTTTCCAAAATCGTAATCCCTATCTTTTGGAATGTACTTAAAAATCTCCGGCTCGACAATGTAAATACCCGCATTACCGACGTTTGTTGTCACATCTTCGGGTTTAGGTTTTTCCTTAAAACGCAAAATTCGTAAAGCATTATCCATTTCCACAATTCCCTTTGTGCTCGGATTGTCCCACTCTCGAAGGGCGATTGTGGCTACGCCTCCTTTTTTTTCATGAAACGAAATCATGTCTTTAAGGTCAAGCTGAAAAATATTATCGCCGTATATAACAATACATCGATCGTCACCTATAAATTTTTCAAAGCGTTTAAAACCACTGGCGGTTTCCGATAGGGTTGGCTGATGTGAATCATATAGACGGACGCCGAACCGAGAGCCGTCACCAAAATATTCAGTAATTTTCAATGGAAAATAAAATGGGTTGAACCCGATATCAATAATACCCTCTTTAGCGAGCCATTCAATGTGGTACTGAAGCAGGGGTTTGCCACCTATATCCACCATCACCTTGGGAATTGTTTTGGTCAACGGAAGTAGCCGAGTACCCAATCCAGCGCATAAAATAACGGCTTTCATAAGGAATACACTAGCACAGATCTGTTCATAAATCATGTAATTTTCTAAGCTGGTTTTTGGTTATCAGGTGGTATACTATTACGCTCATGATTATCACCAGAACACCCTTACGAATCAGCTTTGCCGGCGGCGGTTCGGACATGGCAGACTTCTATCGAAAACATGAGGCGGCCGTTTTGAGCGTGACCATTAACAAATACGTCTATCTGGCAAGCCACCCCAACTTTACACCGGACAAAATCCTTCTCAAATACCGAAAAACCGAAGAGGTTTCGAATCCGCATGATTTGGAAAACGCCATCGCCGGCAGTGTTCTCTCTCAGCACAAAATAAACGGTCTGGAAATCCAAGTTCTAGCCGATGTACCCGCGAGCACTGGCATGGGGTCTTCTAGTGCTTTCGCTGTAGGACTCCACCACCTGATGCTCACCTATAAAAACAAAAAAACAACCTCAGAGGAGCTGGCAAAACTCGCGTGTCGCACCGAAATCGAAAAGCTCAAATCCCCCATAGGTAAACAAGACCAGTACGCCGCGGCGTACGGCGGCATGAACCTCATTAAGTTCCTTAAATCGGGCAAGGTAGTGCTAGAGCCGATAAAAATAAAACTAAAAACTCTGAAAGAATTGGAAAGTAATCTGCTTCTTTTTTATACCGGCGCCACGCGACCAGCAAACACTGTTCTTGCAAAACAAAGGGAAAATATAAAAAAAAGTTCGGAAGCAACAGCAGCCCTCACACGTATGGTGGAAATTACACATCACATGAAAACGGAACTTGAACTGGGCAATCTGGAAACATTCGGCAAACTCCTTCACAACAGCTGGATGTTGAAGCAAACACTCGCCGATACCATTTCGAATCCCGAACTGAATGCTCACTACGAAACGGCGCTAAAAAATGGCGCTACGGGTGGAAAACTCTTGGGCGCGGGTGGCGGAGGCTTTTTTCTTTTTTACAGCGAAAAAGAAAACCACGCCCGCCTTCGCCGCGCCATGCATATCCTGCGAGAAATTCCTTTCAAATTTTCAAGTGCAGGTTCTGCGATAGTCTTTGACGATCGTTAATCCATTTTTTATTATGAAAACCAAACCTCTTGTCAGCGTCATAATGCCCGTCTACAATAATGAGGCGTTTTTGCACGAATCAATCGAAAGTATCTTGCGTCAAACATACGATAATTTTGAGCTATTAATTTTAAGTTCGGAAAAAACCAGCCAAGAAAGTTTAGCAATTATAGAGAGTTTTACCGACCCGCGGATCTTACATGTTAGACGAGACACAACAAGCGCTATGATCTCCGACGCCAGAAACCTAGGACTTGATCGCTCCAAAGGGGTCTACATCGCATACATGGACAGTGACGACATAAGTCTGCCCTATCGCCTGGAAACACAAGTGGCATTCATGGAAAATCATCCCGATATCGCGATAGCCGGAGGCTACGCTAAAACATTCGGCCTAAAAGCAGGCATCCTAATGAAAAACCCGATTCGACCCGAAGAAATGAAGGCCAATATGCTATTTTACGCCTCCGTGGTAAACCCAACCGCCATCGTGAGGAAGGACACCCTTAAACATGAAAAAATTCGTTACACTGCAAATTTAAAATATTGCGAGGATCTTGATTTTTGGATACACGCGTCACGAAAAGTAAAAATCGCCACAATACCTAAAATTTTGCTTTTGTACCGAACCCACGACAACAACGCCACACATCAGGAAAAAGATTTTCAGGAAACACTAAGGGAATCCATTTTTCAAAAGAATATGGATGAACTGGAAATACCTACGGACGACCAAAAAAGAATTCTCTATAAGACTATTAGAACTTTTTCTGCAGACTCCGCAAGCCCGAACTTTTTATCTTTAGCGGAAAATTGGTTTACAGACATTGCTCGAATTAATATTTCCAAAAATATTTATGAACAAAAATCCTTGGGTAACGTCCTTGCGAATAAGTGGTTAGAGATGTGCCGGCTCGGATCGAAAGAACTAGGACGAGATGCTTGGAAAATCTTCTGGCAATCGACAACCCGCAGTTGGCTTAAAAAAGATATCCGAACTGCAGGAAGAGTACTCAAATTTTTTATCGCTACTCATTTGAAATGAATTCGATAATCCGACCCGCCCGCTTTTGCCAGGTAAATGTCGTAACACGCTCATAGGCTTTACTCGCAAGCCGCAGACAAAGATTCTCATCATTCAAGAGTCTAAGAATCACCTCCTCCAGACTGGCTTCGTCATCCGGCCGAACAAAAAGCGCCGTCGTGTCGTCCAAAATCTCCCGAATAGATGGCAGGTCGCTCGTCACAATCGGTTGACGTGCCGCCATATATTCAAACATTTTCATTGGCGACATAAAATTGGCGTAGTAATCTGTATTTGGATAGTTCATTACAAGAACATCTGACGCCCTCATAAATTGAGCTACATCTGACTGCGAAACGTGTCCAATAAGTGTATATGCTTCACTAGGAGCGCCAATACTTGACAACACTTGAACTAGTTCCAGTTTCTCCCCCTCTGCCAAACCAACGATAAGTAAATGCGTGTTCTTATTATTTTTATGCAGCGAGGCAAACGCCGTAACAAGCCCGTCTACACCTTTATCCATCCCCATCGTCTTATATTTACCGACATAGGAAATTATTTTCGCGGTTGTCGGTAATTTCAAATCGCCACGTAATTGTTCCCGTGACTCTGCACCAGAAAAAACCTTCAGATCAACCCCGTTGGGGGCAACTAAGATAGTTTCATCTCTAAAACCGGCTCTCACAAACTCCTCCTTAATAATAGAATTTACCGCGATCACACGTTCCGCCCTCATCAGAAGTGGCAACAAATATTTTCTATATGAACCGATGCCGACATGAGTCTCAAACACAACCCTATATCCTAGGAATGTCAGTAAACACCCAAGATTGTCCATAGTATAGATAATTCGTTTTCTAGAACGGAATAAAAAGTAAAGCATCACGTACAGATAAAAGAGTACGTATTGAGCCACAAACGCCAACCGACCAAGAACTGAACCGAAAATCAAAAAATCAAAACTCCAAAGTTTTTTTATTTTAAAAGGTGACTTAACCGAATAGTACTTTAAAGGATTATCATGCACCTCCCTAAATCGTTTCGGCACAACAAGTTCCACCTCAATTCCCTGTCCCGAAAAAGATTCGCACAATCGCGCAAGATAAGCACCGTGGGCGGCGGTACTTGGAAACCTTGTATTGCACAAAACGGTAATACTTGTGCTCATATTATTTTGCCAAAACTTTTTTAAAAATATCTACCAAATTTTCAGCTAGACACTTAGTAGTAAAATGCGCCTCCGCCCTCTTACCAGCACGATCTCCCATCAAACGAGCACGTTCGGGATCATTAATTAATCCTACAATGGCCTCCCTTAGAGCAATTGAATTTTCTGGCTCGACGATAACACCATCGACCCCATTAGAAAGATAGTCTGCAAGAGTTTCTCGTCTACTTGCCAAAACGGTCTTACCTAATGACATTGCATCTAGCAATACATACTGTCCGGAACAATCCGATGCATCCGTGTGCTTTTCACTCTTTGTCGGGATAACTACAAACTCCGCCTGGTTATATAACTTAATAAGATCGCCAAAAGGTACAAAACCTAAGATATGCAGGTTACTGGGAATCTCTTTAACATCACTAAAATTTCTTGGCAATGCGGCAACTTTCACCTGTATAGATAGTCCCCGTACCGCCTCAGCAAGGGTAACGTAATCTCTACCCATGTCTTTACCTACGCTCAAAATGAAAGGTTCAACATTTCTTGGGATATCCTTTTGCTCCTCCTTTTTTCTCTGCATAAATTCAACATCGATACCGTTCGGTATGAAAAAAATTTTATTCGCATCAAACCCCTGCTCAATTAAAAACTGTCTTTGGGCACTGGAAGGACAGAAAATGGCATCAAGTGAGGCTATAGTTTTTCTCACCGCCCACAAGCGAATTGGCTTATTCTGATTCCGTTTGATGATATTTGTGAAAAAAGTGTTATACCAGATAAATTTAGGCTTTTTAAAACGCAGAATACATTTTGCTAGAAACGGCAACGACAAAGAAGCCCCTGAAAAAACAATGTCGTAGCGACCTAAAAATGGAATCAAAAATAAATTTGTAAGATTATAATTTTTCTTCCTAATATAATTCAGAAATTTATTTTCAATATATGTTGCGTCAATACCAAAATTCTTAAAATGATTAAATCCAATAAGAAAACTATCTGGCATTAAACCTCTATTGAAATCCTCTTCCACTTTTTTTCTTTGCCCTGCAAAAAGATAGAGAACTCTGAGCGGATTTTTAGAATCATTCTTCTTCATCCTATAAATTATAACGCAGCGGACTTTTCAAGAATAAAGTCGCCCAAAACCAAAACATCCATTCCTGAATCAAAAAAACAGCGGATAGCTTCGCGCGGGGAACACGCAATCGGTTCGCCCATAATGTTCATGGAGGTATTCAAAACAACAGGCGTACCGGTTATCTTGCCGAACTCTGATATAAGCCTCCAATAACGGGGGTTGTCTTCCTTAGCCACTGTTTGCGGACGGAGAGTGCCATCGACATGAACAACCGCAGGCAATTCCGCCTTCCTCTCCTTAGTACAATCAAAAGAGGTTACCATAAATCTCTCGCTTCTCGGCTTCACAAGATATTTTTCTTTTGCTTCATCTATAAGTGACGGACAAAATGGCCGGAAAGCCTCCCTAAACTTAACTCGGGCATTTATAATGTCTTTATTCTCAGCCTTCTTTGGACTCATCAAAATAGAACGATTGCCCAGGGCGCGCGGACCAGACTCCATTCGTCCTTGAAACCAGCCGACAATCTTATCCTCGGATAACAGACGCGCAGCTTTGAGGGGCGCGTCATCGGACTTTAGATAATGAAGACCTCTCCCCGCCAGAATTTTTTCAATTTCCTCATTTGTATATTCCGGCCCCCAATACAAATGATTCGCTACGGGACTCTTAAGAGTCCCTTTTTCTTTGGCGGCGTAGAGAGCGGCGCCGAGTGGCAGACCCGCATCTCCCGGATTTGGGTACGGATGATGCAACTCCACTTTCCCCGACTCCCAAATTCTTTGATTAAGTTTTACATTGAGGAAAATTCCTCCAGAAGTCGCCAAAACTTTTGTGTTTTCTTTCTCAAGCCACGGCAACACAAACTCCATCGTTTGCTCCTCAAGAATCCGTTGCGCTTCGGCGGCCACATTTTCCTTGCCATACTTTTTCACAATTTTCTCAATCCGTTGCGCATCATCAGAATGCCAATGAATTGAACCGAGCAATTTAAATTCTTTGGTTTCGGGAAAGTTATAGGCCTTAACCAGTTCTCCATTTTTAAATTCTGGATAAAACCCATCGAGAACACCCTGAACTTTCGTGAGGTCGCCATAGGGTGCGAGACCCATGGTTTTTCCCTCCCCATCTCCATGCCACCAACCGATCGCCTCTGTTACATTGCTGTAAAACCAGCCAAGAGAACTTTTGTAATCGTACTTCGCAAGAGGAGAAATTTTTCCATCCTCCCCTTTCCAGATACATGATGATTTACCGTCTCCAGAACCATCCATTGTGGCGATAATCATTTTTCTATCATCGTTTGAAGTGAAATACGCCGCGGCGGCATGGGCGAGATGGTGCTCGACAAAGGTCACCTTCGGCAGTTTGTCCAGGAAAAATTCCCGACAGTACAAAGGTGTTTTTATTCCTGTACTCGGACGATTACCAAAAAATAAACCTCGAACTATTTTTTTTCCCGCAGAATAAATCTTTTCCTTAAAATTCTCGGCTGGTTTTTCAGGAATAGCAATCTTTTGTCCGAAAATTGTCTCAATCTGATCCCCCACGGCTAGACCGGCGATGGCTATCTCATCAATTTCATGTACAGAAATACCTACTTGTTTTAAGCAAAATTTAATGGAGGCAAACGGCAAATCGCTTGAATGCTTGACGTGATTAAAACGCTCCTCAGAAACATCCGCTATTATTCGGCCATTAGAAATAATCGCGGCACCGGCGCCGTGTCCAAAATGAAGGCCTAAAATGATATATTTTTTCTGTGTTGTCATATGCGACTAGAAGGTCTAAAACCATAATACGGCTAAAACGAATTCAAAAGAATATTATCACAGTATGTGCAGGTGGTAAAATGACCCTAAGGTTTTAAGTGGCTTTTTCTATACCAGAACCTGTGCTACATTACATCGTATGAAAATCGGTTTCTATTTTGAGAGTTTCAAGGGAGAAGGCGGAGTATATCAGGTTGCCTTGAATTATCTTGAAGCACTCCGTGAAATACCAAATCACGAATGTATCATATTCAACATATCACCGGACTTTCCCTATGAAAAATTTTCCAGTGTCAAAAATTGGAAAATTATTGATCTTGTAAAACACCCTCCGCAAAGCACTTTGCCCGAGGATGCAATCGTAAAAAGCATCCGACGTAAACAGTTGGTAAAGAGAAAATTAATTCTAATTTTTCTGGATGTACTCCGCTTTTTCCGTCTCTACAAACTAGAAAATTTCTTGGCACGATTTAAGGCAAAAAAAAGAGCTCGGGTGTTCAACAATTATGACCTAGACCTACTACTTTTTCATGGCACCTCAGAACTCTCGTTGTATACCAAAATTCCAACCATAGTGATGATCCATGATATCAATCACAGATTGCACCCAGAATTCCCGGAGATGTCACAAAAGGGACAGTGGTCAAAAAGAGAATACGTCTTTAGTCGCATAGGTAAAAATACCTACAGAATATCTGTGCCTTCCGAAACCGGAAAAGCAGATACTCTTCGTCTGTACAACATTGCCCCCAACAAAATAGTTATTCTAAGGCCCTTGCCACCACCCTATTTAAGAACCGATCTTTCAACATCGGAACTGCAAAAAGTTACTCGAAAATACAACCTACCGGAAAAATTTCTCTTCTACCCTGCACAATTTTGGCCACACAAAAACCACTACAACCTGGTGAGCGCGGTAAAAATATTAAAAGACAAGGGAACAATTGTCCCGCTAGTATTTGTTGGGTCAAGAAAAGAACTCTGGGGAGAATATGACAGAGTGGTTGATTTGGTAAAGAAAAGTGGCCTCGATAAACAGATTTTTTTCCTTGGGTATGTGCCAATTGAGGACATGTCTCCTCTCTATCGACTTGCAACAGGTCTCGTGATGCCCGCGCATGCGGGGTGGACGTTTTTGCCAATCGTAGAAGCCTGGGCAATGGGATGTCCTATAATTTATTCCAGGACCCCCTGCTCTATAGAGCAGGGGGGAGACAGCGCTATTTATGTTGACCCGTACCGACCAGACGACATTGCTCTTAAAATCGAGCAACTCTGGGAAAATCCTGAATTAAGGAACCGACTAGTGCAGAATGGCAAAAAAAGACTTGCAGCATGGACTCAACTTGATTTTAACAAAACAGTTAAAAAGTTTGTTGATGATTTCGAAAAAGAAAAGTATCGTCGAAACTAAAATGTTTCTCAATTAGACAAAAATTGTTATACTCCATATACACAATAAAGATACATGTCCACATCTCCCGATAATTATTATAGTGAACCGGACCACGCCTTGCGAGACAGGAGGTTTGACGAAAACAAGTCATTTTTTATCGACAAATTTTTTCCAACCAATAAGTCTATCCGAATATTAGACATCGGTTGCGGTTTTGGTCTGTTCCTGGAGGCGTGTGCCCGCTGTGGCTATAAAAATTACGAAGGGGTAGATGAGGGGAAAATGTATGTCGATTATGCCACAAAAAAACTCGGGCTACAGAACATCACCTGCTCAAATGCCATTTCATATCTTCAATCGTCCAAGGATAGACACTACGACATAATTACTATATTTAATGTGCTTGAGCACATCCCACGAAACGAGGTGTTGGCGTTACTTGAACTGATACACAAAAAACTTTCACCGAACGGAACAATCATGATCGAGGTACCAAATGCAGAGAGCCCGCTCGGATTGGCGACCCTATACTCGGACCTGACGCATGAATTCGCATACACCAATAAATTACTAAGCCATGTATTATCACTTTCCGGCTTTTCAGAAATAATGGTTATTCCTAAATACATCAATTCCAACAAAATACTTCGTTTGGCACAAAAAATACTAGCTCGAGTCATCGGTCTGAACAATAAACTATACTTCAGCGGAGACATTGTGGCTATCGCAAAAAAACACGACTCAATCTAAATGTTGATTAAATAAAGGGTATTAACCTCAGGGCAAGCCTACACCCGTGACGAACTCGAAGACTCGATCTCTCCCGCCCCATAGGGGCGGGGTATTAAACCCTTTGTTCCGACTTCGACTCCGACGCTGTGTACGAGAGTACTCGTCCACGCGCTCCTTGCTTGTCGGAATAAACGTCGTTTTTTAAAGTAAAGAAAAAACTTTGTCGCCCAAAATAACCTGGGAACAGGAGAGAAGGTGGTGGTGCACAGCGCCGGTCGCAAGACAATCTCTCAACAGTGAATCGTCCCTTAAAACTCTAATTGTCGAAGCAATCGTGGAGGGGCTTACAGACAGTACAAAAATGCAGTTCTTACCAGAAGTCAGTAACTCACGATTACTCGCCGAGTCACATGTGATAAATGGCATGCCTAGAGCAAGCGCCTCAATGTTTTTATTCTGAATAGTACGATTAAGTCGGTCGTGGTCCCCGAACTGACCAAGCATTACATGCGCAGATAAAATAGTTGTTCGTAGCTCGTCCGGAGAAAGAAAAACCGTAGTTAAATTAACATTGGTAAGCCCATAATCAGAAATCATTTTTTTAAGCTTACTCTGAATTGGCTCGCCCCAACCAATAATCCTAAATTGAATATCTTCATCTTTCAATAAACGTGCAGCTTCGATAATATATTCCACCCCTGTTGCCGGCAAAAACATACCTCGAAAGACAACGGTAAATTTATCTGCTTTTTTAACTGATGGATCTGGGTGGAAAACGGTCTCATCAACTCCAGTAAAAATTACCACTATTTTTTTCGGATTCACAAAAAACTTTTTAGCTATAAAAAGCTTTTGCTGCTCGCTTTCCAACAAAACAACATCCGACAAGTGAAAAGCCAAAAAATCGGATACCCAAATGGCCCCGGCTTTTGGAGAAAATTTCGAATACATTCCTCTATCAAGAATAGCCCGGTCGTACCAGCTGTCCAACGCATTAAAAACAATTTTCTTTCTAGAAATAAGCCATGCCAACGGCACAACCATCGTACTCAAATAACCGACCCAAAGAATATCATACTTACCTTTGAGCGCTCGGTGCTTTTTTTCTAATCGGAAAAATTTTAGAATCCCAGCTGAGCTATCAACACACTCTGCAACGGTTACCCCCTTTTTTTTGAGACCATCCAAATACACCTTATCCCGTGGTGCCACAGGATGATAAATACCAAAGTAGCAAATTGTTTTCCGTGAATCCATTTTATTCGTAGCCATTAATTTTATTCGCCCGCCCGAACGTAACGTTTCGGTACGGGCGGGTATCATTATTATATTGGTATGTTCAACTTATATATAGTATAACCGCCGGCAACCCCATAAATAACATACCTTGAATCAACCACCTCTTTCTCTTCTAAGAAAAAACGTTGGCTTGGATATCCCACTAAAATCTCTGGTAAATCCTTCTGTAAGAGTGGATTCTGCCCGATCTGAGGCAATCCGGTTAGGTCCATCGATAAATACCGTTCTGAAGTATTAAGCCACAAAGCAACCTCAACAGCATTTAACACACCTACCGACTTCCCAGGAAAATTTTCATTTATACTTGTCGCCGCACGCATTGCTCCTTCTGAATAAAAAAGTTCACTCACTGTAAACATCTGTACACACTGAATTACCACCAGAATAGTAAGTAAAAAAGCTGGCACGGGTTTACCGTGTAAAACCTGGGGCAACCCTCCCTGAAAACGCCCAAATAGCAACGATAAGGCATGCGGCAACAAAAACAGAATAAGTAGCTCCGCAATCAGAATATACCGAAGCCACCCAGGACTACGCAGATAGTATGCGAAAGCAAAAACAGCATAAACAATTACAAAATTATACAAAGTCTTCCTCGAGGAGTCGGCCAAAAAGCGTCCGGCAATAATACAAAGAAAAAGAATTCCAAAATATATGATAGTTGTAGAGTGAGGGATGTCAGTAATATTTTTAAAGATATTTTCACTGATTGATGAGCTATACGGGTTTTGGTAAAAACTTAAAAGATTGGCCCAGGTTGAGGCCAAAAATGGTTGGCTCAAGTTTAAAAAAATCCAACCAACGGCAGCGGGAATCATTCCAGTGGCAACAGGCACAAGTGTTCGTAAAAAACTACGCCATTCAAATAAATACGTCACAACAAGCGCAGGCACGATTAGACCGAACACCGACAACTTGCTCACAACCGCTAGTCCCAGAAAAATACCTGCCCAATAAAATTGCCGGCGAGAGAGTAAAAAATATAGTCCTGCAAGAAGAAAGAAAAAGCCGGGAATCTCCCCTACCACCGTACGTCCACTACCGTAGAACGAGGCAAACGTAATAAATAATAAAAATGCGCCTGTACCAGTCAAAGAGCCGAGCCATTTTCCCCCCAGCCAAAAAACGAGAGAAAGTGTTGCTAACATCCATAAAATCATGTACACGCGTGCCTGAACTAGGCCGTATCCAAATAATTTAAAAAAGAAGGACAACGGGACGGTCACTGGAAAACCTGTGGATTGAAGACGTTCACTAAACCCGGAAAAAATTCCCGGAGCTGTCTTGATATCTAGGACACCGTCGGTCTGAAAATTTCTCGCAATCTCAATCGAAACAGCTTCATCAGTCCAAAGCCTTGGTTTCGTTGTAAGGGTCGAGAAGGAAATGGCCAAAACAAAAATTATTCCTAAGCAAAAAAACAAAACTGGTGCGTTTTTACTGAAAAAACCTAATAATAATTCTTTGCTATTCATGCGAAATCAAAAAGTGTATACTGGTTTGGTAAAATAAACTTTATTAGAACTTGTGTGTTTGGATGCAGTTCGAGGCGCAAGCAAGGCTTGCAACTAAAATGTATGCCTATACATTGCAGGAGCAAACGAGCGAAGCAACGAAGAAATGCGCCAAAGACGAAAGTTCTAATTATGGTAGTGGAAAAATATGGAAAAAGCAATCTCAAACAAACCCAAAATCACCGCTATCTTTATTGCCTACAAAGCAGTAAAAACACTTGAAAGTTTTTATGCCTCGTTCCCGAAGGAATTGGTGGATGAAATTATTCTAGTAGATGACGCATCGGGAGACGGCACATACGAACTAGCACAAAAACTAGGCATCACATCTTTTGAAAATCCGGTCAACCTCGGATACGGTGGCAACATGAAGAGGGCAATTGAAATTGCTCTTGAGCGTGGCGCCGACATCATTATTGATATACACCCAGACGGAGAGTACAAACCTTCTGCAATTGCACCCGCCATTCAAAAAGTAAGGGGGGGTGCGGGACTTGTACTAGGAAACAGATTTACAACCCTAACGGCGCCGCTCAAATCTGGAATGTATTCTTGGAAAATAATTCCAATTGTTGTTCTAAATATTTTTGACCGATTAGCCTTAGGCATAAAAATTCACGATCTTCATCAGGGCTTTCGTGTCTACACCAAAACACTTCTTGAACAGGTCAACTACACCCAGAACACCAACGGTTATCTATTTAGTTTTGAACTCATCGCTCAGGCCGCTTTCAAAAAAATTCCGATAGCAGAAGTACCAGTAGAAACAAATTACCAGGGAGAAAAGCGCGGAGCTAGTTTAAGGAGTAGCTTAAAATACTCTTTTGCCACATTCAAAGTGTTAGCTCTCTTTTATGGAGCAAAGTTGGGATTAGTATCAGAAATTTTTAAAAGTCCTAAAAAGTAAAAGAAATACCCGTCAGCTTGTGGCCGACGGGCGTAGAACATTTAACTTGTGCAAACCGAGTCAGTGGACCTCGGGGAGATCTGCGAGCAATTGGGCGATTGCCGAGCGGGCCAAAGCGTCCGCAGTCTCGCGAACAGCCATCCGCCAAGTAAAGAACCGCAAGGCATCGG
This sequence comes from Patescibacteria group bacterium, assembly GCA_038063715.1. Classification (GTDB taxonomy): domain Bacteria; phylum Patescibacteriota; class Minisyncoccia; order Phycocordibacterales; family SIBU01; genus SIBU01. The sequence goes on from JBBTUO010000017.1 coordinate 63,306, forward strand.
GGTTTTTGGCCCCTGGCAACATCCAGTGAGCCGTCGGCTTCAGTTTCCATGAAAAGTTCGCAACACTATCAAGAACCCCGTGGTCAATCTCGACAGCAAAAACATGAAGACCTTCATCAGCCTTCGCGTCCGCAACGCAATACGCCCGGTTAAAATTTGCGGGGAAACCTTGCAATTCCTTCGCAGATCCCGTATTCATTCCGCCCTCCTCAACACCAAACCGGGTTTGAGCTTGCGCGTGGGTCTCGCCAAGTTTGACGAATCCGCCCATGAGACAGGGTGTTGGCTCATCGCCCATATTGGGCCGATTCTCCATAACCAGTCCGACCAGAAGTCGACCGTCAGGAGCATAGGAATACGGCAATGTCGCCGCCCCTCCACCAGCCGCTTCTCCAATCACAATGGAATCGTAGCCCTCAGGCCGGACACCATAGGTCCACACGCCGAACCTTGACTCAAGGGTGAGTTTCCTGGGCCTGATTATGACCCCGTCAGCCGTGATCGTCCAGCCACGCTTTGCGTCTGCCGGGACAGGTTTCATTTCAAATTCCATAACCGATTACCTTTCTGTTTGATCAGAGCTTCATGCTTCTGATCCTTCCTTAATTATACGCCAATCACAAGAAAAGTCAATAGGTTGATTTAAAGCAGAAAAATGAGAAGATACTACAATCGTGCCTAATTTCAACGACAAAACCATTGTGGTATTTGGCGGTTCCGGCTTTATCGGATCTAATTTTATTCGTTTCATTTTTTCCAAGTACCCAAAAGTTCGCATATTAAATTTTGACAAGCTCACCTATTCTGGGAACCTGGATAACAATAAGGACATCGCGAAAAATAAAAAACTGGATTATCACTTCATCAAAGGCGACATTGTCGATAAGAAAAAAATTGACACAGCATTTAAAAAATTTAAACCTGATTACGTTATAAATTTCGCAGCCGAAACGCACGTGGATCGAAGCATTCACGGAGCATCGCTTGAATTTATTAAAACAAACGTTGAGGGGGTATTTAACATCGCTGAAGCGGTCAAAGCAAATCCAAAAGTTATAAAATACGTTCAGGTCTCAACTGATGAAGTCCATGGAAGCTTACCTCTAGATTCGACTGAGCGATTCCACGAACACACTCTGTTCGCTCCAAATGTCCCCTACGCCGCCACCAAGGCCGGCGGAGATCTACTTTGCCGTGCGTATCATTCAACATGGAAAGTGCCTATCGTAGTCACCCACTGTTCAAATAATTATGGCCCGTATCAGTATCCAGAAAAGGTTATTCCCTTTTTCATTACTCGAATGCTAGAAAATAAAAAACTTCCGCTATACGGCGATGGCAAACATGTGCGCGACTGGATTTATGTGTTAGATCACTGCCACGCTCTTGAACTCTGCCTCCTACACGGCACACCAGGTGGCGTATACCACATCGGCGCAGACAACGAACTTGATAATACGGACATTGCAGGACGAATTTTAAAACATTTCAACCGTGATGAGAGTTGGATAGAGTATGTAAGCGACAGGCCTGGGCACGACAGACGTTACGCTATTGATTCAAGAAAAATATCAACAGAACTCGGTTGGAAACAAATGTATTCGTTTGAAAATGCTTTCCGGGAAACGGTAGAATGGTATATTAATAACCCAGGGTGGATTGATAGGGTAAGGAAACGAACAGGTGTGTTTAATCCACACATAGACCTCTGGAAAAGTCACGATATTAAAAAATTAAAAACAAAGAAAAAATGAAAGGAGTAATACTAGCAGGAGGTTTGGGCACTCGCCTTCACCCACTCACCAAAGTTACCAACAAACATCTTTTACCGGTCTATGACAAACCTATGATTTTGTACGGTATTGAAACTTTAAAAAAATCAGGTATCACTGAGATCATGATTGTCTGTGGCCGTGAACATGCTGGGCACTTCATGAATTTCCTAGGCTCTGGTAAGGAATACGGTATCAAATTGTCATACGCACTGCAGGACAAGAATAATGGCGGGATTTCAGATGCACTTCTTTACGCTGAAGACTTTGCAGACCGAAATAGTATCGCGGTAATTCTAGGAGACAACATATTTGAAAATGATTTTTCAAAGGAGGTGTCCTCATTCGAAAGTGGCGCAATGATTTTTATAAAAAAAGTAAACGATCCAGAGCGTTTCGGCGTACCAGTATTCGATAAAACCGGTAAAAAACTTATAGATATAGAAGAAAAGCCGAAGAAACCAAAATCAGACTACGCTCAAACAGGTTTTTATATATACGACTTCAATGTTTTTTCTTATATAAAAAAACTAAAACCTTCTGCGCGCGGTGAGCTTGAAATCACTGATGCCAACAATATGTATCTCAAGCATGGCGAACTAAATTTCTCTTTTGTTTCTGGTTATTGGTTTGACGTTGGAACAATCGATTCGCTCCTTGAAACGGGGGTTATTCTTTCAAAACAAAAAACAGGGGTGTAACGAATTATAAATGAAAAAAAAATTTCCAAAAACCCTCATCACCGGAGCAAATGGAATGGTCGGATCCTACGTTGATTTTGGTATCAAAACTGATAGGCAAACTCTCGACGTGACAAATCTTGAGAGTGTCATGAGTGTCGTTAAAAAACACAATCCAAAAGTGATTCTTCACCTAGCCGCCATGACCGATTTGGATCTCCTAGAAAAGAATCCCTCGCTCGCCTATTTCGTAAATTCAGTTGGTACATACAATATCGCACTAGCAGCGCGAAGCATTGGCGCAAAAGTAGTGTTTCCCTCTTCAACCGGAGTTTTTGATGGAACTAAAAAAAGTCCCTACACGGAAAATGACGTACCTAACCCTCAAAACCATTACGGCCATTCAAAATATATTGGCGAACAAATTATCAGAAGCATGCTCGATAACTATATTATCGCCCGATCATGCTGGATGTTTGGAGGTGGGCCTAAAAATGATAAAAAGTTTGTGGCAAAAATAATTGCCCAATTAACACGAAATGAGGTCACAGAAATAAAGGCTTTGGACGACGTAAAAGGTTCCCCCACTTTTGGTAAAGATTTGGTCGCCGCCTATAAGGCCCTAATAGAAAAAGATGCTCGAGGAATTTTCCATCTTACAAACAAGGGTGTATGCACACGTTTTGATGTAGCTAAGGTTATTGTAGAAACACTAAAACCATCTCTAAAAATTCGGGCGGTTGACTCGACATATTTTAATTTGCCAGCGGTACGCGTCAAGAACGAAGCATCATCTTCGCAGGTACAGCTATTACGTCCATGGAAGGATGCTCTTAAAGAATACCTTGAGGTAGAATGGAGTCACCTAAAACTGAAAAAATAATAGATATAATCGATAAAATTCACGAATGAGTCGCGATTATAAAATAAAAAAAAGTTGTCGAATCTGTGGAAATACTAAATTTCTGAAGGTCTTAGACTTGGGCAAAAGCCCCCTAGCCAACGCCTTTTTATCGGCCAATGAACTGGAAAAGTCAGAGGCATATTTCCCCTTAGCTGTTTACTTCTGTCAAAAATGCACCCTTGTCAGTCTTAGACATATCGTCGAGCCAAGTCTACTTTTCAAAAACTACCACTATCTCACTAGTGCAAGCACACCCCTTTCATTACATTTTAAAAAACTGGCGTGGGAAGTTGGTACAAGATACATAAAATCAAAAAATGACCTGGTCGTTGAAATCGGAAGCAACGATGGTAGCCTACTCTCAAACTTAAAAAACCGTTGTCGCGTGCTTGGTATTGACCCCGCTGACAATGTAACAGAGATAGCTAAAAAAAATGGAGTGGAAACAGTTACGGCCTTCTTTAGTGAAAAAACCGCTGAGGCAGTGGTGCAGAAATATGGCAGAGCGAAGGTCGTACTGGCAAACAATGTAATTGCCCATATTGATGATCTCCATAGCGTATTTGGTGGAATAAAAAAACTTCTATCTCCTGACGGTGTTTTTATATTTGAAGCTCACTGGGTTGGAAACTTAATCACCGATGGTGGGTTTGATCAGGTTTATCATGAGCATTTATCCTACTTTTCACTCCATGCAATAGAATACATAGTACAAGAATTTGGTATGACAATATTTGACGCGACACTTGTACCGATTCATGGAGAATCTCTTAGAATTTCGGTCGGAAACTCTGGTAAGGCTTCAAAAAATGTCCGGTCCTTACGCCAAAAGGAAAAAATAATGAAGCTTGATAAATACAGCACATTCAAAGATTTTGCTAAAAAAGTTGAGCGAAACAAAAATAAACTTAATACACTTTTACGTAAATTAAAAAAACAAGGTAACAAAATCATAGGCTACGGCGCACCCGCAAAGGGAAATACCCTTTTAAACTATTATAAAATAACACCGAAAATTTTAAATTTTATTACAGACACCACCCCACTTAAACAGGGACTTTTTACTCCTGGCACGCACATTCTAATACTATCGCCTGATGTTCTTAAAACGGAGAAGCCTGATTATATTTTGCTTCTGTCCTGGAATTACAGTATAGAGATACTAAAAAAAGAAAGTACTCTAAGAAAGGAAGGGGTAAAATTTATTATTCCCGTACCAGATGTAAAGATCGTCTAAGACCTCCATACTAATTTCCAAAATTTTCGGCAAATGTTTAAGTGATATACATGTCGTTCCCATTCAAGTGCCCACGGCATTTTTTTGCCCCTGCAAAAAAATAAATTACGTACATATCGAAAAATATACAAAGCGGAAATTTTGAAGTTTTCTGCGCAGACCGCCAACCAACCGAAAAATGAAATCGTCCCGCGACGTTCTACCTCAAGCTCTATATAATGCGCCCATTTTCTTCGATGGAATGAAGGGTCAGGGTTTGTAGGAACCAACATAAAATTTATGATATTGAAAATTGGATAACCCTGCTTTACGTCAATCCGCTCGTGAATGGTTTTAATAAAACCATTCACAGCATCACGATGAAAAAATCTCATTTGCTTTGTGGGATAGGTCGCAGCACAATCAACAACTTCTCCAGATAGAACATACCTTCTTGGCACCCAAAAAACGGCCGCCGGATGACCAGTGGAAATAATAGATTTAATCTCTCGCTCCAAAACTGGTGTCACAAGCTCATCGGAATCTAAGGAAAAAAACCATTGGTAACTAGCGAGAGACAGCATTTGATTTCTCACGCCAGAAAAATCAATGATTCGATTGCCTTCCCCTTTAAACTCTGGCGCCTGGACAATCACCTTCGCGCCAAAAGCGCGCGCTAAAGATAGCGTGTCATCCGTCGATCCTCCATCGCACACGATGATTTCAGCAAAATTTTTTACAGAATCAAGGGCGGATTTGAGAGTAGCACCGTTATTAAAAGTAAGTATCCCGACACTGCACTGAATTTTATGATCATTCATGTTTTTCAAACGCTTCAATTGTGACAATAATCTTACCAACAAAATTTTTTAAGCTATGATCATTCACGACAATATCCCTAAGTGACTGACCTAACTCGATACGCTTATTTTCCGGCATTTGGATCATATCCTTAATTTTAACTGAAAGTGCCTGAAAATCCCCCTTAGGGTACATTAAATCGGCCTTAAAAGGGCCTAAAACCTCTTTAAACGCCTCGTTACAGGTCAAAACCGGTAAACCCGAGGCCATAGCCTCTGGAACCGCCTTATCGAGGCTTCCAGTTTGACCCATATTCACAAAAAGATCGTAGTCCGAAAGAACATCAGGAAGCTCCGTATTAGGCACCGGACCCAGAAAATTGATGACGGAAACCAGGTCTTTTTTAGCAACACTGTCTTTCAAACTCTCTAGATATTTTCTATCCGAATCGACAGATGTTGGACCGATAATGTCTACTTTAATTTTTAATTTAGAATCTTTGCAAACAACATCCATCGCTTCGATTAATGTCTCATAATCCTTAGACGGCGAAATCCTACCCACGGACACAATTCGAAATTCTTCTCCATTACTTCTGAATCTTGAATCTTGAATCTTGAATCTACTTGTATCGATCCCCTGCCCAACCACCTTAACCTTTGAGCTCGGAAGTCGAAACCCGCTAGTTGTAGAAGTAAAGACAATATCCGTTAAAAAATGTGCGGCACGAAGATGCCACGGAGTGCTTTTGTGCGCGTACCACAAGGTCACTGTTTTTCCCCACAATTTCCAAAACAAACCCCCGAGGACGATATACTCCGGATTCATATGTACAAAGACGGCATCGTATTCACGGCGTGTTCGCCAAATGATTTTATAGAAATTGAAAATCCGAGCAACTCTTGATGCCCCGTGTTCTTTACCTAATGAAAAAACGCCAACATTGTCCGGGAGATGTGCCTCCCCTTTACCGAGACACACTGCGACCACCGATTGTGCCTGTCGAGAGAACTCAACAATCCAGCCATGCATAAAACCGAGAACTGCATCATTATCGTCAATCTTCTGGGTTATAATTAAAAGTCGCATATCTATATAACTTTTTCTTTAGTAAAAACATTGCGCGCCACACGAGCGACTACCTAGGTGCCGTAAGCAGCAAACAGAAAGAGAAACGGCGCAGAAGGAAGCCTGAAACGCGAATACGCCAATGGGCCAGTCAAAACAGCGAAGTAGAAAATTAGCACAACAAAGAGTATGGCGTAGACGTGATACTTTCTGCCAGAAAATACAGCACCAACAAATGCGAGCGAGGATATCAAAAGCCAAAATAACTGCTCAAGCGTGACCACAGGTTGAATCTGAAGTTCTGACCAAAACTCTTTAAAACGAGCGCCTGCCAGTAAATTGGTCATATTACCTCCGTTAATTTTATAGGCTTCATAGCCCAAGGCGTTATTATAAAAAATCAGAGAATTTTTAATCTGGCTCGACAGAAAAAACGGCACCATCTTAATCAAATGGAACTTTGCGTACCCCCAAAAATCCTCCCGGATGTAACGAAAAGCGATTTTTTCCTCAGCGGGCGCGTACTCCAAGGAACCTATATCAATAGTTTCAGATGATGAGACACCGACATCTCGTCTTAATTCCTCCATCAAAATATTTCTTCCTTCGTCGGCAGAAATTCCTCGAGTATATGACAAAAACTCTGGTACATAATACTGGAAGACATTCAAAGATTTCTCGTTGGCAATTCCCCAAACACCTGACACAGCATTGTTCCGAGCAACCCAAGGTACAACAACCGCGCTATAAGCAATAGTTAGTATAAAGAGGTTTATAATTATTTTCTTGGTTGAAATACGATTATTTTTAATTAAAAAATACAAGGGAATAATTACAATAGGCAAAAACATGGAAATAACCCGGGTGAGCATAGCTACTCCGAAAAATATGCCGGCGAAAAAAGTTCGAACCGGTGCGCCTTCCTCAGTACCTTCAGCATCAAAAAAAAGCAGATAGACAGATAAAACAAGCAGAAAAACATATGGTATATCCGTCATAATGATAAGAGAGTGAAAAATTGTTGTCGGATCAAGAATAAATAAAAGCGCCGCGATTACTCCCGCTGAATAAGAAAAAACTCGCTCCCCTATTTTAAAAATTAAAAAACTAGTAGCACCAGCGAGTACCAGCTGCACCAAAGGAAACAGAGTATATGAACCGAACGTACCAATAAAAATTGCCAAAAAAAGAGGGTACGCAGGCATAATAAAAGTCGCCGGCACAAACGGCGCCTGGACACTACCGGAAAAAACTCCGTGATGGAGAATGTTCCCCGCCAAGGTTACATAATATAAGCCATCTCCGTAGACCGGAAAAACTGACGGGAAATTTAGTAGGTATAACATCATAGGCACATAAACCAAAAAAATAATGGCCGCAACAAACCAGCCAATATTTGCTTTCCAAGTTGTTATTCTGCGAAAAAATGTTTGAATCATCTGCTTTGTTTTATGGAGTCGACTGTGTTATATTTCCTGAATTGCCATTATACCATTCTACGTTCATTATTTATGCATTCCAAAAGAATTCTAATAACAGGCGGCGCGGGTTTTATCGGTTCACATCTGATACCAAAACTGCTTAAAAACAAAAATACAGTTTTTGTACTGGATGATCTTTCGACTGGCAGTCTCGCCAACCTAGAACCGTTTAGGAAAAACCCAAAATTCATCTTCAAAAAGGGCTCTGTTCTCAATCGAAAAGATTTGCGACCTCTCGTAGCGAAGGTTGATTACATTTACCACCTCGCAGCCTCGGTCGGCGTCAAATACGTCGTAGAAAAACCGCTCTATTCGATGGTTAACAATACTGAGGGCACGGCAATGGTCCTAAAACTGGCATGCGAGAAAAAAGTCCCCGTACTTATCACTTCCACTTCAGAAGTTTATGGCAAACTCGACGCTACCCCGTTCAAGGAAACCTCTGACAGAATGTACGGCTCGGCCTACAACGAACGCTGGGGCTACGCCCTCTCAAAAGCGGTGGATGAATTTGTTGCTCTGGCATATTGGAGAGAGAAAAAATTACCGGTTGTGATCGTGCGACTGTTCAACACCGTAGGCCCAGGGCAAAGCGAAAAATTTGGTATGGTCATACCCCGACTGATTAAACAGGCGATGAGTGGTGAGCCCATGACGGTCTATGGTGACGGCAAACAAGTACGTTGTTTTGGCCACGTCGACGATGTAACCGATGCACTGATCAAACTTCTATCATTAAAAAAAGTATACGGTGAAATAGTCAATCTTGGTTCCAACCGACCCACAACAATTAACATGCTGGCAAAAACGATCAAAAAAATTACAGGATCCTCATCCAAAATTGTACACATACCATACGAAAAAGTGTATTCTAAAACCTTCGAGGATATGCGTAAGCGAATACCGGATCTTACCAAGGCATGGAACCTTATCGGCTATAAGCCACGCTACACGCTCGAACAAATCATGAGATCAATTTTAGAATAGAATGATTTTATCAATACTCATTCCGGTATATAACGAGGAAAAATTCTTGGAATTACTCCTCCATGAAGTTTTTGACACGCCATTTCAAAAAGAAGTTATTATTATCAATGACGGCTCGCGAGATGGAACAAAAAACGTTTTAGAAAAAATCGAAAGAGATTTTCAAAAAAACCCCGTACCACATGTAGAACGGCTTCGTGTCATACACAAAGAAAAAAATGCCGGCAAGGGCGCAGCCATCATTACGGGTGTTAAAGAAGCGACGGGTGATATAATTGTCATCCAAGATGCCGACCTGGAACTCTCACCAAAGGAGTACGCCAAATTGCTGGAACCGTTCGAAAAATATGAGGCGGATATCGTGTTTGGCTCCCGATTTCAAATGGCGGGCACTCGACGAGTTTTCACTACAACCAAATATCTGGCAAACCGCCTCTTGACTATTGCATCCAATATATTTAGTGGCATTTATTTGACCGACATGGAAACTTGCTACAAACTTTTCAAACGTGAGGTTATTCAATCGTTTGATCTCCGCTCCAATCGATTCGGTATAGAACCAGAACTTACTGCTAAGGCGGCAAAGGGTAAATATAAAATTTATGAGGTGCCTATAACTTACAATCCACGCTCACACAGCGAGGGTAAAAAAATCGGATGGAAAGATGGCTTGGAGGCATTAGCTGCGATTGTAAAATATAATTTATGGTAACTTTTTGAAAATAAGATACTTGTAAACAAAAAAACTTTCACACGCGATGATAACACCGGCGACGATTTGGGCCAAAAGATAGTGAAAACCAGCGTATGTTACAAACAGATATATAGACAGGGTGTTTAAACCCAAATTTACAATACCCGCTACAAGATATGCACTCGCCTGAATATGGATATTCTCCGTTGATTTATCAGTGAACGTCCAAAATTTTTGAAATACGAAGCTGACAATAAATCCGGCTGCAAAAGCGACGATACCCGAGGTAATATACCAAACGCCGAATATATCCGTAAAAAGATACAATAACCCTAAATTAACGATTGCGGCAGTCCCGCCTGATATAAGATATTTTATAACCTTCCAAGATTTGCCGAAAAGTACTTCCATTATTTTTTGCGACGTTTTAATAGAGATGCCCCGTAGACGCCCTTAAGCAAATCCGCATCTTTCCCCGTTTCAAGCAACAAATCAATATTTTTATCGCGAATGCTTTCAAGTACCGTAATACCCTGAACATCGCCGACAGTACTACGATACATCTCATCGAATGCTGCGAAATCTTTAATGAAGCAGTGTCCGCCAGCTCCTCGTCCGCTTTTATGCACCGGGTCAAGATGCGACCGGCCAATTCTAGGGTCAGCGGCCATAGCATCCCTAACGATATTCCAATCAATTGCTTTTGCCTTAGCCATGTCATACAACATGTTTATAAAAATCACCTTGAAATAGAACCAACAGTTTCCACCGTACTTGATAAGCTCTGCCTCCTCTGCTCCTGTTACAAGCTCAAAAGGAGCCTTGGGCAGTACTGCCAACACTTTTTTTGCCCTATCTGTATATTTTTTAGTAGACTCCGGTATTCCAAGAATATTTCTAGTGGGATTAGCGGCGTCCCAAAATGCGCTTACTTCAGTCAAAAACTCCGGCGAGTGAAAAACAAAAATATCCGGATTTTCTTTCTGAATTGAAGCGGTGGTTCCGGGCAAAATGGTTGACTTTATAACCGCGGTCTTACCATTGCCCACCAATTTGATTGCTCCACGAATGATACTGTCATCAAAACCTTTTTCGGTGGTTGGAGTCGGCACTGCAATAAACACAATGTCACACTCTTTGATTTTATCCTTATTCTGACGATATGGCTCTTCGAGAGAATACCGAACAGTATTGAAACCACGGCGCTCAAATTCATCTGCATAGGCCTTGCCCACGAACCCTTGACCGATAAACCCCACCAGGGGCTTGGCTTTCTTTGTTGTTGTAGCTTGGCGTGCAGGTTTTTTCATTTTCATAATTTGGCTATTCTACAGGAAAAATCTGCCCAAGGAAAGCTTGTTGAGCACCCTCGATAGAGGCCTTGTACAGAGCAAGATAAGTCAATTTTTCCTGAACAAAAGGCGCAACCGCCCCTGGAGCAATTTGAGTACTAAAAAAAAGACGCAGCTGATTGTTCTCAATCAGTCCTGAAATTGTTTTGGTAAAACAATCCAGATCATTTACTGGACACACAAAAGAATGTCCTTTGTGATTCAACAGTTCTGGCGCAATACCAACATCTGAGGAAACCGCTGGCAAACCAGCAGCCACTGCCTCGAGAAGCGCGATTCCAAAACCCTCATACAAAGATGTTTGCAAAAAAATATTAGCGGTTTTGTAATACGACACAACATCACCCTGCCAATTTTCAAACACAACATGTTTTGACAAGCCGGATAGCCAAACCCTCCACATGAGATTTCTCTTCAGTGGTCCATCCCCCACCACCACAAGACCAATTTTTGGATACACCACAACAAGTTTTTTGAAAACACTGAGAGCGAAAACAATATTTTTTTCGTCAGACAGCCTTCCCACCATGAGTAGGATAAAATTCCACTGAGGGTATTTTTGTTTCAAATCAAAAGACGGCGTCATAGCAGAAATATTCGAGATATCAGAAAAAATAGGCAAAACGGTGACGGCAGCTTTTAGCTTTAAGCTGCTAGCTGTTAGTGAGGACCTAACACGCTCAGATACCACACGGATACCATTGACCCTAGGCAATACAATTCGAGCAACAATGACCCGGATTCGATTAAGAATAGAACTCGAAGCAAAATAAGAACTTAGAAAATCGGTGTGAATTTGAATATGCAGTGGAATTTTAAACCGATTCGAAATTTTTGACGCAACAAAACCGCATTCAAAAGGATCCTGAGCGTCAACGACCCAGTCCCCACCCCCGCGAAGAATTGACTTACCGATACGCAAAGCTCCCAAAACATACGACCAACGACTGATTGAGTTAGTCGCGTATGCAAAACAGTTAGGCGCCAACTGCAATTTGGCACCTACCGAGTGACTCCTTTTTGAAAACACAATGATGTGCAATTCCTCAAAAAGACCAGCATACTCAATCATTCTGAGTTGAACAGAACTCCCCTCTTTAAAAATATTTCTGTCTGTACTTATAGATATTACTTTCATACTTTTTGTGCTATTGCCAAAAACTCCTCAGCAATATCTTCCCATGTATGCGTAAAATTGAAAATTTCAACATTTTTTTTCTGTTCAGCATAATTAAGTGGATCCGAAAGCCATTGTATTTTCTCCGCAATCTCCTGCACATTTTCTGGATCGACAAAAATCGCACATGGCTTAATTCTTTCGTATAGACCGGTCTCTTTGGTCACAATAAACGGCTTGTTATGACGAATAGCGTCGAGGATCAGATTCGGACTAATATCACCTAATGAAACAAGTATAACGGCGTACGCAGATGCAACCCTTTCCATAAAAACATCAAATGGTTTCGTAGCATTGTCATAGACCAAAGATTCGTCTTTCTCAGCCACCAATGAAAACGCCTCTCCGAGCCGAGCGTCATTTTTCCATTTCAGTGGACGAGTACCAGCAATAAAATTCTTCTTTTCAGGTGTCGACGACGCTTCTTTTAAACCGTAATAATTCTCAACGATGAAAAGCTTTGACAAATTCAGTCCGTACGCTGGTACAAAAATATCTCTCTGCCATGACGTGCTAAAAATAACCGCTGAAGAATGCCTAAGCACAAAGCCTGTTAGACAAAAAATAATCCTTTCCTTCAAGGACAATTTTCCAGGTGCGGCAGTATAAAAATTTTTAAACAAAACCAAATCCCCTGTCCGCTCAACATACGACTCCCATAAAAAATCTCCTCCGGTTCTTACAATAAATTTCTTTCTAAAAATTTTTGCAGCCAATAGCGCCGGCAAAGCACAACTGAAGGTGTCGAAGGCGAACACAACCTCTGATCGCCACACCGCCTGAATAATCCGAAAAAAATACCATAAATGACGTAAACCGCTCGGCAATCTTCTCTCAAATCGGAAAAATTTTACTGAAACCTTGTGCTCCAGTTTTCTAAAAACTTCTTCTAAGTTTTTCGCATACTGAGCTGGACCACCAATATCTGGCGGGTATATTCCTGTGGCAATTAAAATTCGCATGGATGTGTAGTAATGCGAAATTATAAATAAATTAACGCAGATTAAGTTTCGTCTGATCTATACCCTTAGCATCAAGAATGAAGTTACAGAGGTCACGAACAGCTCCATTTCCACCGGGACGCGGAGCAACAAACAAAGCTAGTTTCTTAATCACTGTTTCAGCGTCGCTTGGCGCTGATGACAAACCAACCTTTTGCATAATTTCAGCATCACCAACATCGTCCCCCATATAGGCACAATTATCCCATGAAATATTATGCTCCGTAAGCCACTTACCGATTGTTCCCACTTTATCCTTACCAATTGAACCGGTAAATACATCTACAGGTGCCCAACCATTTTGATTGGTAGCTGATTTAACTGAGGGAAGTCTATTCAACTTACCTGCAAGTGCTCCTGCAAAACCATTAGTTTCAGCAGTAATAAAAGCAAATCTCACACCATCCACGGCGCGAAGAAGAGATATACCTTGGCCATCTTTGTGATCTCGCCTCTGATACACGGGTTTATATTCACCTTTTTCATCCAATGCGATAAAAACCTGGCTTGGAAAGATTACGCCGTCGCCGTCTAACACAACTGCTTTTATGGCTTTTGCCGCCCTTTTTGCATCTGATATAGTTTTTTTCATTTGAGGCAATAATACAACGCAAATGGCATTGACACAATGGAAACACGGCGCAGAGAAACTTTGTTACTTTGAATCGCCGACAACCGGCCCAAACACCTCCTCCTTCATTCGGTGTGCAATAAGACTCCAATCATACCGTTCAGCAACCATAATATAGGAAGTGCGAATAATATAATCCCGCGACTCTTCGTCCTTTATGAGCTTCTGCACTTTTTGGGCGATGCTCTTCGGATTACCCACTTCACAAAACAAACCCGTCTCCCCATCTTTCAAAAAATCAACAATGCCTCCCACGGGCGTCGCAATCACAGGAAGACCGGCCGCCATCGCTTCAATGAAAGAATTACCCATTCCCTCTGAAAGAGAGGGACGGATAAATATGTCAGACGCCCACAAAAAAGGTGGCAGTTTTCCGTGAGAAACAAATCCCAAAAACAACACCCGTGCTTCCATCTGTAAATTTTTAGTTTTTTGCTTCAAAGCAGATTCAAGAGAACCAACCCCAACAATCAACAATTTCACATTCTCCGGTAAATACTGAAGCGCTTCGATAATATCGCTGACGCCATTTTTCTCCACCAATCGGGATGTCGTAACCAACAAAACATCTTCCGCACCAACACCCCATGTGTCGCGAATCCGATTCCTTTCAGCCGGGCTAAATTTTGCATTTTCAGCAGTAAATCTATCAGTGTCGACACCGTTAGGAACAACAGTAATAGGCGCCTGCGTCGCCATATCTTTTGCCCAATCAGCCAAATAACGAGATATAGTCTGAATCCGGTCAGCCTTGGTAAAAATCATCTTAAAAATCGGATAAAAAATTCCAACCCGGCGCTTTATATAATCAATTGGGTCACCCTCTTGAAGGGTGAGTACAAAGGGTACTTTGGGGTACAGTAACTTAAAAAAGAGCGCACCAAAGCCGGCATAATTAGCCATGATGGACCACACAAGATCATAATTATGTTTCCGATGAAGAGAAATCCCTTTACATAGAGCGAAAAACGGGAAAAAATATTTGTATATTTTAAACCGGCTCAGGGATGAGTGAGCATCTGCACGCCAACCAAAACCAACGCGATAAACATTCACATTCCCCATTCGCTCAAATTTCAAAGCGCTTTGTCGAAGCGTAACCATATCAAATTCAAAATTTCCGCTAAGCTTGTCGGTGATTTCTTTCACAGCAATTTCTGCTCCGCCGATAAATCGCGGATAATAAACTAAGGAAAAAATCAAAATTCTTTTTTTCATAATTTTCGTATATGTTCGTATTTTCGTACTGACTCCATTTTCGTATTCTAATCTTCAATAATCTTAAAATCGTCTGCTGAGTTTTTGGGTATAGCTGGAGCGGCTGGTTTAGGTAAAAAAGTAAAACCAAGTCCGAGAATAATAATACCCACAACACCGTACAACCATGGCGATAAAAAAGAAGATTGGTTTTCCTGATCAGCCAGCCCACCATCTTCACCGTTGACGGCGGCTTCTGCAACAGAAGCCGTCTGCAAAAAAGACCTAGAATCGCTTACACCTGGATAAATTACCGCAGGTGAAGCTTCCATCGGCTCTACCGAAACTTCAGAAATTTTAGGCGCCTCAACAACCTTAACATGATCCGCTACAGCATATGCCACTGATCCGTTAGGGTACAAAAGAGCGACATCCTGGTTATTGTTAATGCTTAAACCGGTTACTAATGCAGAAAGTGGCAATCGACTATTAGCCAAAATTTTCGTATTTTTGGGTAACGTAAAAAACTGATTACCGCTCCGAATCCTCCACCAAGATAAATCTAGCTCTTGGTTCGAATTATTCACCAGATCCATCTTTCCCTCAGAACCATGCACAATAGCGTCAATTGAAAGATCGGCCGGAATAATCTTAATGCTTAAACGGCTTGTAGCACTGTACCTTCCCCCAGACGCGTCTAGTATAACCACGTACTCTCCTGGAAAATTATAACCGTGCAAAACTGACTCCCCTTCCTTGGTTGAGCCATCTCCAAAATTCCAAAGATAACGAGCATTTGCAAGTGGCTCTTTTTCAATGCCAATAGCTTCTCCACGCAATAAAATATCGGCGCCGCTGATAGCCGTCATTGGACCAATAATCCTCGAAAAAATTTGCGGCTCAACGGGCCAGCTTGAATTATTGCTCGTTGATGAGTCCTCATCCGCGTCACCGCTACTGGTTGTCGTAGCCGATGATGAACTCGAACTTGAGGCTACCGCAGTATTTGCGTTGGCGGCTCCAGGTGTCGGCATAAGCGCTTTCCAAACACCTGAAACAAGCTGAAGTGAATTACCATCACCTGTTGCTCCGACCGATGAGGCATACGTCACCGAATCTGCTGTTGTTGTAGTACTGGTTTTAATAGAAATGACTTCTCCGGTATTGCTCAAGGAAAATGCGCTCTCGAAAATTGTCCCTGAAAATCCGGGCCAATCAACAATAAATTTGGTGGAATCATCTACAATCACCGCAAAACCACCAGCAGGAATAATTACATCTCCCTGAAAGAGTGTTAAAGAGTGATTTGTGTTAGCTTCAAAAAATTTCCAGGTAGATGTAGAAACCGTCACCGCCGCCCCACTGGCATTAGTAATCTCAATCCATTCGCGTCCAGTATCAGTACCGGGCACATCGTACATAATCTCATTAATAACCACCTGCGCTGAAACACCATGGCAGAAGAAAAAACTGGCAAGAATAAGTAACCAAGTATTATTTTTGAGAATGCGCATCGTGATCAACCTTAAGCAAGTTCCGTAATACATCTTCCGGTACCTCATTTCTTTTTGGGCCTGAATCAACAGGGTCGGCGCGTTTGACCTTTGGCTCTGCCGGCTTTGCAGATTGAGTTTGTTGCCTTGCCGCCTCCGAAATAGTCGACTTTTCTGACTCCTTGTCTTTCAAAAGATTCGAAAGTGCTTTGCGGAGCTCGGCCAAATTTTCTGGACCGATATTCTTGTTCTTCTTCAGAGGGTCTGGAGCTTTTAAATTGTTGAGTGAGATTGGCTGAGAAACAGGCGCTTGCGCTGTAACTTGTTTAGCTGACACAATAACCGGAGCTGGGCGAGGACTTGCATGAACGGGTGATAACACCGGAGCAGAATGAGCTACTGGCTTCGATACATGTTTTACAGCATCCAACGGTCGTGGTGGCTGGGCAACCACGACAGGCTGACTTACAACCGGCTGCTCTTTTTTTACTGTCACCTTTTCAATAGGCTTCGCAAGCACCGGCGTAAGTGGCTGGTGCCATGCTCTTATATTTTCTTCAACGGTCGCGCGTGGTGCACCGAAATTTTTTCTAGAAGAATCGATAATCTGCTCTTTAAAAGACACTGTTTGAGCTTCAATCGGCGCCATAGTTGTAGCCGAGAAAGGCGTAGAGCCAACGCCGTCAATCATCAGTTTTAAGTAAATCTGGTGAATACCAAGATTAACGATATCTTCAAGTGTAAACTGTGGCGCAAATTCTTTTTCCAACACTTCAGCATCATAAGCTCCCACACGAAAAGCCACCATCGTACCCACGTTGCCGAACACCGCGTCACGAACCTCCTCCTCCATTTGCTCTATATATTGATGCGCAATGGTGAGATTAAGCTTGTATTTACGAGCTTCAGAAAGAATATCGGCAAAACTTTTATTGGCGAACGACTGAAACTCGTCCACATACAAATAAAAATTTGGTAATTTATGAAGCTCCCCCGCCGAGGCATCTGCACGCGACATAGCAGCCAAATAAATTTTGGTAATAAGCATTGAACCCAGAAGATTTGCGTTCCCCTCACCCACTCGCCCTTTTGACAGGTTGATAATAAAAATCTTCTTCTCATCCATTATTTTACGAATATCAAAGCTCGATGCCGATTGACCGATGATATTCCTGATAAGCGGGTTCGATGTAAATTGCCCGACTTTATTTTGAATAGCAGGAGTTGCCTCTGCCGCATATTTGTCAGTATATTTTCCAAATTCGTCCACCCAAAAAGATTTCACCGACGGGTCTTTCACATTCTCGACGATTTTTTTACGATACTCCTTGTCTGAAAGCACTCGGTTGATGCCCAAAAGTGTCGAACCAGGATATTCGAGAAGCGCCAAAAGGGTGTTATTTAAAATATAAGCCATACGAGCCGACCACATGTCTTCCCAAATTTTTTCAAATGTCGACATCAAGCCGTTGACCACCAAGTGGCGTCGGTCGATTCCCACATCTTCCATCACATTAAATGAAATCGGATGCTCCATGTCGAAAGGTGCGAAATACAAAACATCCTTTATTCTATTTTCTGGAACATACTCTAAAAGTTTCTCGGCAGTGCCACCGTGCGGATCAATAAACGCAACGCCTTCACCATTCTGAATATCCTGAATGGCCATATTTTCAAGCAAGGTAGACTTACCCATACCGGTTTTACCGATCACATACATGTGACGAGATCGATCCCTCCGTTTGATACCAAAGGGAGTTCTTCGGTTACGCGAATCGGTTTGAGCAAAATAGGTTACTTTATTGTCCTCGCTGTGGTCATTGTGATGAGACATGTACCAAAAATTATACCATTAGAAAGAAAAAATGAGAAAAAGGGAACCCCACCGAGCGAAAGCAGGGTGGGGTGAACCAAGATCCCAAAACCGAATGATCAACTTGTCTGGGTCGCCATGGCGGCGACAGCCGGCGAGGAAGAAGGAGAGCTGGGCCAGTGGCCATTCTCAATGTTCCGCAATTGCTCGCGATTGGCAACCGTGATGCGCCGCCGAACAATTTCCATTGCGACTTCTTCAGCGACTCCGACACGTTGATTGTTGTCGGCCATTCTGATAAACAAACGCCTTGCTGCCATAATTTTACTCCTGGTTTCGGTTTACCGCAGTTAGAGACCTACACTGAAACATGCGCACGAGCGCCGTCAGTGTCTCTGGATATTTATTCTATACGAAAAAATTTCTGTTGTCCACCACATTAATTAGAAACAAGGAGAAAAAAGAAAATCCCGACACCTGCGTGCCGGGACTAAAACGAGAACTGAAAGACTAAGCGTGCACCCACTTCGGCTTCCAGTCAGGGATAAACTTCGGGACCATTTCCACCTTGCTGGAAACAAGCGACCAGAGTTGCTGAACCTTCATCTGCAACTCATGCTGAGAAAAACGGAGAAGACGGGGCAACCTCCGCCCGAAACGCTTGAGGGTTCTGCCGATACCCGCAGTCGCGCGAAACAGGCGAAAAATGAGATCGAATGTGACGCGACCGAGCGTAAGCCATGCCTTGGTGAGCTTGGTAATGGCGCTGCCAAATTCAGGCATTTGACCAGACCCATAAGCGCGCACGATCTTCCAAGCCGCCGCGACGGTCATGATTGGGCCACCGAGAACTTTGATGAACTCCGCACGCTGTGCGTCGGAGAGCGACACTCGCCGTGCAAATGCTGATATCGCCTTTTGTGCGGGCGTCTCCCAAAGAGCGGCCCGTGCTACTTGTGCCTCTGCCGTGTCTACTGTGTCGGTGTCCATGATGACTGTCAGTTTTGAGTTAGTTGTGAGAGTTCAATTCCAAGGCAGATAGTTTGACCTCCTACCCCAGACTCTCTGGAGTAATAGTATATATGAAAAAGCATTCCGTGTCAACGGCGGAAAATAATTGGAGCAACTTGTCAACCGCCCAACTCTTGTTGGCGAGCTGTCGTCGCATGACGGCAACAGCCACCGAAAATTGTGGCAATTTTCGGTGGCTGTTTCAAGAAATTTTGGACCGTACCTAATTGGGCATCTTACTGTCTGCAATCACCTCTTTTGGTAAAAGCGCCCCCCGAGTGTAACGATTCCCCGCATTCCACAGCATCCAACTATCAAGTCCGGAGTCGTAAGTCGCCTGAATTTGTTTTTGCACCATATCAGCCGTGTAGGTCGCGCCTAAATTAAAATCCTGAAGCCACGGCCGAATTTTGTTTGCATCGTACGCTTTCTTTTTATACAAAAATGGTTTTGTTGATGTTGAAATAGGCTGTTGTCCAATCATAGCGACAGGGGTCGTGGTCGCGATCGTCCGCTTGACCGCCGCGTCCATTGAAAATTTAATTATTTCGTAAGGCTTGTCTGCGGGATTTTGAAAGCCCAAAAAATTACGCGGGTAGTGCGATGGGTACACCATCGGCGCGATGTAATCAAAATATGGAAGTGCGTACTCAAGTACCTGACCGATATTTAAATCATCAGTATTGGTCGTCGTCATGCCAAACAAATCCGCGGAAAGCACTGCGCCAGTTGGTTCTAAATTCTTGTGCAGGTACGCAAAAAACTCTCTGAGAACCTCGGCTTTTGGCTTCTTACCGCTCCATGGGAACGCAATATCCTTCATGTTACCGTCGGAAGGAAATCTGACGTAATCAAAATTTAGTTCATCAAAACCCATTGCATAGGCTTCCTTACTGACTAAAATAGTATGGTCCCAAACATCCTTTGCACCAGGGTCAGTAAAATTAAGCCCTTTGTAATCTTTCCAAATGCCTCCATCGCTTGCACGCTTCACGGCAAGATCAGGTCGGAGCTTTACTAAATATGGATCTTGAAATACTGCGATGCGGGCAATAACGTAAATCCCCTTCTGATGAAGAGACTCGACAAATTTTTGCATATCCGGAGCATAACAACGGGGAGATAGTGCCGCCTTCAACTCTGGATTTTTTGAAACGTAGGAAAGTGTTCCGGTGGAATCCTTCACATCAATAACCACACTGTTGATTTCAGTCTTATCTATTAGATCAACAAGATCAGCCCGAAACGATGGTGTGCCCGCCACACAACTAGTCATATAAATCGCCCTGACCGAAGATGGAATCGGTACATGAGTTGCCTCGAACTCCTTCTTCATGGGTGTACTCGTCGCCAGAACCTTAACACCTTCATATCGAGTCATAAAAAATCCGGGAATAGCGAAATAGGTAAGTAAAAAAATGAAAAATCCGAGTGTCAAAAAAATAACTGCCCGCATCGCAAAGCGGTGCGGGTTTCGGGTGAGGTTCCTAAATAATTTAGACTGTTGGCGTATGGTCATCGGAATGAGAAGTGGGAGTGGCCACAGAATCGGATACTTTGGATTGTGATAGCTCGGTGCTGTGAGTAAGCAATCGTGATCCATATTTTACTGAAAGTACAATGCCACAAAGCCATACACCTAAAATGGTAACAAAAAACTTGTTCCACACTGGTGGAAATCCAAGTACCGGAATAAGAATAAGCACAATACCAATTACTAAAATAATTTTTGCGTGCTTCATGGGCAAATTATACCCCATTACCCTTAAAATGCTATACTGGTTAAAGACGCAAACTAACAATTAACCCGGAAAGGGTAACTATGAGAATTTGGCAATTCAAGGCTTCAAAACATCCGGAGCGCCTTGCCGCTCGGTTAGCAAAGTTCAACGGTGGACAACTACTCCTCGAAACGGAGACTGGAACGTTTCGAGGGCAACTTGAGTCAATAGACCCCCTCACAAGCATCAAATGCTCTGGTGACGGAAAACTGGAATTTTCTCTGATCTGGCGGGCACAAAAAGTGACCCTTTCAAAATCAGTCTGGCATCCGAAATGGAAGTGGGAACTTGCCCAATGGAATTGGCACCATGCAAGTGGTCCTACTCCAATTAGAGGTTGCAGCATCCATGTCGAGATGACTGAAGGAAACGAAACTGGCCACCCCAACAAACAGGTGACCGAAGGGCTCACAGCCAAAGTTGCGCTTAAAAGGTTTTATCAGGACAAGAGCGCGTGGGGACACGGAATCCTGTTCCCAAAATGTCTGTTCTTTACGACTGACCGCGGAGAAAAAGGAACACTCTTCCAACCGCGGGACCCGAGAAACCTGGTTCTCAAGGAAGACGGCACAATCCTTGACCCCTCTCTCCCCGACGAGACTCCTCCCCCTCCTCCCACAAAATAGTGGGCGGGGGGATTTTTAACAAATGATATAATGACACTATGGAAAACCTAGCAAACAAAAAATGTAAGGCATGCGAACTCGGCGAAGGCAAATTAAACGCCGATGATGTGAGCGCGCTCCTCGGACACATACCCGGCTGGACTGTAATCAAAAATCACGAAATCATTCGCGAATTTAAATTTAAAAATTTTGCCGACGCCCTCGCGTTTGTAAACAAAGTTGGAGCGATTGCCGAAACCGAAGGCCACCACCCCGACATCTCGTTCGGCTGGGGCTATGTAACAATCACCCTCTTCACCCACGCTGTCGACGGCCTTTCCGAAAATGATTTTATCTTAGCGGCAAAAATAAACGAAATTAAATAACTGACCTAAATATCAAAGTTCGTAATCTGGTAAACATAAAACACCGATTGTTTAACATTCTTATAATTGATCGAAATAAAAAAACCGCCGAAGCACTTGCTCCGAACGGTGTGAAGAATTTGTGTTCACTCGAGAATTGAGAGTAGACCATGAACCTCCTCTATTTTTCGGTCAATATGATCCTTGGGGAATTTCTCCTCTGCCCAGGCCGTTGAGAACGCCAACCGGCGCAGGAACCCGGTCTGGGTCTCGAGCATTGCTGTTGGTGTCATGTTCATCTCGTCGCCCAGACCGAAGAGGATCTGCTGCATCCAAACTCCGCCCAAGGCTTGGCTCAAGTCCGCATCTCGAAGAATCTGGCCGGACAAATCCAATTCACTCGATGAAACTGCGTAAGGGAATTGGGTGTCTCGGATCAATTTCTCGATGTCGACAAGATGATGCTTGTCTTCAGGCAGGACGTGCTTGCGCAGACCCCTTATCGCCCGTTCGATCTCGAGATCATCATGTCCGACGACACCGCTATGGTCGAAGTCGTGGAACATTGCTGCGATCAGAAGGTTTCTGACTCGCCGAGCCGACAGTTTCTCCGGCCTGCTCTGGTAATACTGGCAGGCCTCGAAACAACAACAGAACACATAAAAAATATGTCTGAAGTTGTGGTAGGGATTCCTCAGGTTTCGGGCCTTTTCAAACAGCACCTTGAAGTAGTGCCGCAAGTCCCCTTCGTAGAGGCCGTCTACATTGGTGATGATTTTCGGAATGATTCCGCGATCCGTATGACCGAGATGTGGAGTGTTCATATTATCAAAAACCGCATGTATTTCCTGGGCCATTTGTTGTTTTGACTCTTGCACATAGGTGCAAAAGCCAGCCCCTCTCTTAACTTCTTTCTTTATTCTAACATACTATAACTAAAAAAGCAAGGGCTCTAGTTTTTACGGCTTTACACCGATAATCCTGACCTCTTCTTAAATTCCTACGAATACCCTAGTAATTTTTTCGTTTTTTATTTTTGTTCAAGGTCCGACCTTGAATTTTATAGAAACAACAAGCCCCATGCCTTGTGCATGGGGCTGGGGTTTAACGATAACCTCCAAAACGGTTTAAGGAGTCGCTACTCCTGATCATCGCTATCATCGGGATCCGGCTGACAAGTGGCCCAATCAACGGACCTCAGGTCTTCCGCGAGCCACCTGCGTTCATCATCAGACATTTCGCCAGACATGATGCGTGAGCTATTGAAGTCCCCTTCTTCGGGATGTTGCCCTCCTGTGAGAGATTGCAGGGCACAATCGTAGCAGATATGCGTTTGACCTTTCGTTTCGACGTTCTTTTCGTATAACTTTTGGCACTTTCCACAACTTACTTCTTTGAACATAATAGTATCCCTTTCTTTTATCGACAACAATTGCCGATATAATAAGGAATACCCATTCTTTCTTGCATCTCAAAGGATGTGGGAGAATGTTTGAGCTCGATCTACCACTGTACCCCGTAGTTGGCAGACTGTGACTTCTTCTGTTCCCAGAAGAGGTACGCTTCACTAACCTGCCTCTATTATACCATACAATGGTATAATATGCAATAGTTCCCGTTTGTTATGACACAATCACCACAAACTCACCCCTCACTGTATCGGGGGTCTTCTCAAAATGATTGAGAAGCTCCTGGGCAGTACCAGACACAATCTGCTCAAATACTTTTGTAAGCTCGCGGGCAATCTTCACCTTTTTGTTTGGCGCGAATTTAGCCAACGACTCAAGCGCCTTCAAAATCCGATGGGGTGATTCGTAAAAAATCATTGTTCGTTCGGAAACGGCAATTTCTTTAAATAGGGTTTCCCTTCCCTTCTTGTGCGGTAAAAATCCTAAAAAGGTAAAATCAGCGATTGGCACACCGGCAATCGAAAGCCCAGCAGTGAGCGCCGATGGGCCTGGCACTGATTCAATTTTTAGCTCAGGCAAAGCCAACCGAACCTTCTCCACCAAATACGCCCCTGGATCAGAAATCCCCGGCGTCCCAGCGTCCGAAACCAGCGCCAGATTTTTCCCCTCTTCAAGTAAGGCGACAATCTTTTCAATACTCAAACCGCTCTTCTCCTCGTTGTAGGTTAAAAGTTGTTTTCCGGAAATCTCATATCGCGCAAGCAACCGCGAGGTTACTCGCGTATCCTCGCACAAAATCACATCCACTTCTTTGAGCACGCGTACCGCGCGAAATGTAATATCTTCCAAATTCCCTATCGGGGTTCCTACTACATACAAACAGTTCATAAAATTTTAAGGTAGAAAGTGTTTAAAATCTATTCCAATGTTCCTAGGAACTTGAGAATAGATTCCGCACGCCTGGTAAGCTTATGTCGAACACTATTTCCAGCATTACGCTTTAGCACCAAACCCGCGACCGCAAGCCGCCGAATATGCTCCGAGGCGGTACGAAAATTGATATCCAACTCATCTGCCACCTCGTCCACTGAAAGTTCGGGAGTTTTCTTCAGCATATAGATAATTTGGATTCGGCGATGATTGGAAAACCCTCGCACCACACGCTCAAGTTCCCTGAAAGTTTTCATGTTATTGTAATAGCCAAAAAATCCACTGGCGAATAAGTATGTATAGCATAGCACATCCCTGTATCTATTCCTATGTTCTGCAGAACATAGGAATAGATACAGGGGAGATGTATATATAAACTCCTAACTTTACACTAGCAAGTCGGCGACTTTGTTTGTTTCGCCGGCGCCCATAGTAATAATGACGTCACCGGACACAGTGAGATCTGACGCCCTCTCAGCGGCCTCGGCAAATGTTTTTACGAGATGCGCCAACTGCCCACTCTGATCAAGTTCTTCCACTACCATTTCCGAGGTAATGTCTCCCGGATCAACTTCTCTAGCAGGATAAATAGGCAAAACCACAACGTGGTCCGCGAGCTTAAAACAGGTCGCCCATTCGGACAAATGATCTTTGGTACGTGAGTACAAGTGCGGTTGAAAAACTACCACAATTTTTTGTGTAGGAAAAAGTTCGCGAGCACCTTGTAATGTTGCGGTGATTTCGGTTGGATGATGACCGTAGTCATCGTAAACCGATGCGCCATGGGTCGTTTTACCCCGATATTCAAATCGGCGCCAGGTACCCGAAAAATCCTCCAAGGATTTTTCGGGTACCTCCCCCTTCAATCCCAAAATATTCCCTACCGCAAGTGCAGCAGCCGCATTTTCAAGATTGTGCTTCCCGGGAATTTTTAGCTTTAGTCTTTTTTGAAATTTCGTGTAATCAACAATCTGACACACAGCTTTAGCAATAGCACTCTTTATCTCCGGTAAGGAGGGGTTACAAATCACAAAACCATCCTTTGGCACCTGCGCCACAAGTTCGCCAAAAGCCCTTACTACATCATCTAAATCTTTGTAGTAATCAAGGTGGTCAGCGTCAATGTTTGTGATCACCAAAATGGTCGGCTGGAGTTGTAAAAAAGACCGTCGATATTCACACGCTTCCACGACAAAATATTCGCTCTTCCCTGCTACAAAATTGCTCTTGGTATCTTTAAGTAAAGATCCGACAATCACCGTCGGATCAAGCTTTGCATCAGCCATAACCTTAGCAATCATGGCCGTAGTGGTTGTCTTTCCGTGTGTACCAGAAACTGCAATTGTATATTTTTCTTTTGAAATCTGATGCAGCACTTCCGGATAACTGAGCATTGGGATGCCGAATCCTTTCACCTTTGCTAAAAAATCCTTTGCGTACTCTGAAAGTGCTGGGCTATAAACAATCAGATCCGAGTCTTTTGGAATTGTTTTAATATCTTGCCCTTCCGTCACAAAAACACCGAGCTTCACAAGTTCATCAGTCACTTCAGACAAAGCGAGATCCGAGCCGGTCACTTTTTTGCCCTCAAGCAAAAACATTCGGGCAATAGCCGAAATACCTATCCCGCCAATTCCAAGAAAATGTATTTTTTTGTATTTTTTAAAATCAATTTCCATGTATTTGTGGGCACGGAGGGATTTGAACCCTCAATCCTTGCGGAACACGATTCTGAATCGTGCGCGTATACCAATTCCGCCACGTGCCCGATTTTAATATCCTATACCAAAATGGACCTTAAAGCTTCTTGATATTCAGGGTAAAGAATCGGGAGGGTAAAAAATTCATTTGCACTCACCCATCGTGCATCTGCGACCTCCTCTTCCTCAAATATAAACGGCCTATCATCATTGGCGAGGGTAGATTCATGAATCACAAAAAAATTTTTCACTCCGTTCACATTCAAAAAGGTCCCAGTCGCAATAATTTTACCGACAACAATTTCGGCGCCAATCTCTTCTCGTACCTCTCGCTTCAAACCATCCAAAACAGACTCTCCCTCGTTGAGTCGCCCTCCAGGCATATCCCACTTACCCGCGACTCGCTTATCACTATTTGGATACTGCGCCAACAAAATTTTTCCATCTTTTTTAATAAGGGCCTTTAGGTTTATATTACCAAAAAAATGTACTTCGTCTTGTTTTAGCATTGGAATTAATTTGAGTACCGTCCATCGTACGGGGACTAGGATTAGGTCACGAATCACTAAGTTTTTTGCTTCGCAAGGCTCGCAAAAATCCAAGTGTTCTCGACCCCGACTCGCCGTCGCTTCGCGACATGCTCCGTCTTTCGAATCCTAGCCGCGACCAAAGCAGTTTGGTCGCTTGCCCGTCCCTCGCTTCGCTCGGGTGCGCGCACTAGGATTCGAACCTAGGACCCCATCAGTATCAGTGATGTGCT
>JBBTUO010000018.1:0-5257 GCA_038063715.1 Patescibacteria group bacterium
TATCATTTTTTTGGCTAGGAATCAGGGGGAAATGGGAGAAGGAGTGGGGATAACTTAGGCCCCGTTTTGCTCGGAGCAAAACGGGGCCTTTTAATCAAAAAGTCAGTTAGAATCGTATCCTACTATTTAGAGAAAATGACAGATCGAACCTCGTCGATAATCTCATCGAGAGTAACAGTCGCTTTCACCAAAAAACAGGTGGCGCCGAGACTTTGGCCTTTGTCCACATCACCTTTTTGTCCGAGATTGGAAAGCATAATAACCGGAATATTTTTAATTTTAGGATTTGCTTTAAGACGGGATAGCACTTCGAAACCGTCAATACCTGGAAGCAAAATATCTAGCAAGATAACGTCTGGCATTTCAGTCTCAACCATACTTACAGCTCCTTCTCCGTCACTGGCATGTATCAAAACACACTGCTCATGAGAAAGTTTACGCGAAATAATATCGCTCAAAAACTTGTCGTCCTCAATCCACATTATTTTCTTGCCAGCAAGAGATGGCTTGCTTGTTTGAGTGTCTGATTCGGTCATATCGCCATTATACCCTTTTCGGGATAAATACAAAGTTGAAGCCCCGGCCGCGAAGCGGCCGGGGGCCTTTTGAAATTTTAGAAACAACAAACCCCGCCTCAGTGAGAGCGGGGGCGAAAAGAAAAGAAGAACAAGGGATGGTGCGCCCGAGCGGTGCCAGGAGTTTCCTGGAAACACCGCCCGGGCTACACATGCAGTGATCCGAAGGACCGCCAACTTTCCGGACAAGAGCCGGTGTTTGGCCTTTCCTCCATGACAGTTGTCAAGGAGGCATTATGAAGTGTCCCAACGCAGTAACTGCGCAATGGAATCCCCTTCCAGACGGAATCGAACGACCGTCTCTTCACCATGGGCACGTTACCCACGATTAGGTATTGGTCCACTGCACGTGGCCACACCAATCTGTTCTCTAACTTTTTAAAGCCCAGATTGGTATGGCCACGAATGTAATTTCAATCTACCCTCTATCATAGCATACCCACCATACAATGTCAAGCACTATTTCTATTTTCTTTTATTTTGTTTGACCACAGGCTGTTTTCCTGGCTCAACAGAGCCACTTTTTGCCGGCCCTAATTTAAGGGCGTTGATCTCATCTCGAAGCAAAGCGGCCGTTTCAAAGTCCAAAACCTTGACCGCCTCGCTCATCTGCTTTTCTTTGTCTTTAATCGCCTTTTTAAAATCACCTCCATACAGTTCGTGGTCAAGCGAAACTAAATTCGCCACCGTTCTATCGTGCTCGCTCCGCAACTCTTCGGTGATGTCGTGAATTTTTTTGATAATAGTTTTTGGAGTAATGCCGTGCTTCGTGTTGTAGGCAACTTGAATCGCTCGTCTGCGATTTGTCTCCCCCATCGCCCGTTCAATCGATCCGGTCACGACATCGGCATACAAAATAACGTAGCCCAAAACATTTCGCGCCGCGCGACCGATAATTTGAATCAACGATGTTTCGGAACGCAAAAACCCTTCTCGGTCGGCGTCGAGAATTCCGATAAGCTCGACTTCAGGCAAATCCAAACCTTCTCGCAAAAGATTTACGCCAACAAGACAATCAAATTCGCCCTTGCGAAACTTGGTCAAAATATCAATTCGGTCAATTGTTTTAATATCGCTATGCAAATATTCCGCCTTGATTGATTTCTCCTTCAAGAAAGTGCTTAAATCTTCCGCCATTTTCTTTGTAAGCGTCGTGGCAATCACTCTACCCCCCCTTTTAATAACTATTTCCGCTTCCGAAATAAAATCTTTGATCTGACCGGGATATTTTCCTTTTGCACTGACAGCACGAATCGAAAGTTCGGGATCAATAAGACCAGTTGGTCGAATCACTTGCTCCACAATCTGCTGACTATTTTCTCTTTCAAAAACAGAAGGGGTAGCCGAAGTATAAATCACTTGTCCAACTCGTTTTTCAAATTCATCAAATTTCAATGGGCGGTTATCTTTAGCAGATGGCAGTCGAAATCCGTGCTCGACGAGGGTCTTTTTACGCGCTTGGTCACCTGCGTACATTCCGTTTAATTGCGGAACCGTAACATGGGACTCATCAATAATTGTGAGAAAATCTGCCTCGCCGTTTGCCTTGTGCGGGAAATATGAAAGCAGTGATTCTGGCGCTTCACCCGGCTTTTTACCGGCAAAATGTCGGGAATAATTTTCGATACCGTTGCAATATCCGACCTCGCGGATCATGGCGAGATCGTAATTGGTGCGCCGCTTGAGGCGCTCCGCCTCAAGCGGCTTGCCTTCTTTTTTCAGAGCAATGAGTTGGGCGTCCAATTCAGCTTTAATATCCTTAATCGCTCGTGCCCGCTCCTCTTTCGGTGTCACGAAATGCTTTGCGGGAAACAGAAAAAAACTTTTTACTTCTTCGATAAGTACTCGGGACACGGCATCAACCTTGTTGATCGAGGTAACCACGTCGTTCTCAATTTCCAATCTGTACAAAATCTTTTCGTTCACCGGCATGATTTCAAGCACGTTTGCAAGAGCTCGAAATGTGCCAGGCTTGAGATCGCTGTTAGTACGGGTAAAATGTACTTCGATCAAATGCTCGATCAGTTCTCGTCGGCCATATTTTGCTCCAACAGAAATATTTAAATTAACTTTTGCATATTCTGCCGGTGAACCCAAACCGTAAATACAGGATACCGATGCGACAATAATTACATCCTTTCGAGTAAGCAGTGCCTGGGTCGAAGCATGACGCAAGCGATCAATTTCTTCGTTAATCATCGCTTCTTTTTCAATGTAAGTGTCCGTTACCGGCATGTAAGCTTCGGGCTGATAATAATCATAGTAGGACACGAAGTAATGCACTGAATTTTCTGGAAAAAATTCGCGATATTCTTGCGCAAGCTGAGCGGCAAGGGTTTTATTGTGCGCAATGACGAGCGTTGGTTTTTGAGTAGCGACAATAACATTAGCGGCTGTGAAAGTTTTTCCCGAACCAGTCACGCCTAAAAGGGTCTGCTTTCGATACCCCTTTTTGACACCAGAAATCAGCGCCTCAATGGCTTTGGGCTGGTCCCCTGCAGGCTCAAAGTGTGTAGATATTTTAAATTTTTCGGGCATGAGAGACACTATAGCATTCTGAATGAAAAAGAAAATGCTCGGAGTAACTCCGAGCATCAGTGGCAAAAAATCATTCGACGATCTCGAACTTCCAAGTTTCCATGACCTCGCTCAAGTGGCCGGTCATGAGGAGCGCTTTAGCCAAACAATTTTCCCAATCGTTGGCAGATGTGTCGATTCCCTCGATCAGTAAATACCGTCCCATATGGACCCCAGCGACTTGTGTGTAACCCAGATGGTGAAGTGCCTCCATGACAACCTTGTCAGCAGGATTAACTGTTGCCTTTTTAGGCAAAATTGTGATTTTAACTTTCATAGTGTGCAATGAGTGTGTGAGCTCACTACAACCTATCACCGCACGAAGTAATAATCAAGATTTGTAACTCGTGAAAAAATCCTCTTTATATTTAGAAAATGTGCCCTCAATAATTGAACCGCGAATATTTTTTAGCAAATTAACGATGAAATAGAGATTATGAATCGAAGCCAAGGTATATGCTAAAAATTCTCTAGCCCGGAAGAGATAGCCGAGGTAGGATTTTGTAAAGTTTTTACAGGTGTAACACTGACAGCCGTCTACGACAGGTGAAAAATCATTTCGGTATTTTGCGCCTGTTATATGCACAACACCATGTGGACTGTAGAGCGTGCCGTGTCGAGCAATTCTGGTTGGAGCAACGCAGTCAAAAAGATCACACCCTTCCTCAACAGCCTCAAAAATATCCTGCGGGTCGCCGATACCAAGTAGGTGTCTAGGCTTCCCTTCTGGCAAAATTTTATTTACCCAACCGACCGCTGTGTGCATGTCCTTTTTATCAAACGACCCGCCGACTCCGAAACCGTCAAAATCCATTACGCCAATTATTTTCGCGCTCTCTTTTCTCAAATCCTCAAATCGCCCGCCCTGCACGATACCGAATAGTGCCTGGGGAGTAATCGCACCGACTTGTAGCTCTTTATGGCGAGCCAATGATCGCGCCGCCCATTTGTGTGTTCGATCCATCGCTTCTTTTTGATATTCGTGCGGAGCAATTGGCGATGTACATTCATCGAACGCGAAAAGAATATCAGCACCGATAGCGTTTTGAATTTCCATTGATCGCTCTGGAGTAAAAAAGTGGGTACTGCCGTCTAGCACTGATTTAAACTCAACACCGTTGTCAGTAATCTTGGCGAGCTTAGTCATTTCGTCCCGTTCGTCCACAGTGTGCGACTGCTTCACCTCTGCGAGCTTATTCATTTTCTTACCAAAGGCCGCGCCGAGCGAAAACGCCTGGAACCCACCGGAGTCTGTCATGGTCGGCCCCGACCAATTCATAAATTTTCCGAGGCCTCCAGCTTTTCGCAAAGAATCTTCGCCGGGTTGTAAATATAAATGATAGGTGTTAGCCAAAACCACCTGGGCGCCGAGGCCGGCCACCTGCTCGGGCGTTAAAGATTTCACACTGCCCTTCGTACCCACCGTAGCAAAAGCGGGGGTCAAAATTGTTCCATGAGGAGTAACGAGGGTGCCGGCCCGGCCCAAAGCACCTTTTGGCAATTTTTTGTTGATAGTAAAAGTAATTGCTGACATATTTCATCAGTATAACGAGCATCGCAAAAAGTGCAAACCTCGTAGTAGATTTTGCCGACGGACTTTGCCCCGCGCTTTGCGCATCGCAAAAATTCACTACGGGAAAACAACAAGGCCGATGCGGATGCATCGGCCTTAAAATTATTCTTCTCTGGGCAACAAAGGAATTTGCCTATCGGAAATTGCCTCTTGAGAAATGCTCATCAGCACTTGCGCGGTGTTGAGGGTAGAAAGTGTAATCTCTTCAACAGCGTGAAAAATGCGAGGAACAAAAAGTTGGAATATGATAATTACCAACCCGATCCCTAAAGCCTGAAAAATAGGCATTTTTATTAAAATTGAGAAGGGCCAGATGTATTTCGCGGACAAGCGAAACACTGTTGGTAATCCAACAACCCTCCTCTTCACTGTGGGCGATATAAAATCACCGAAAGGGAGAAAGAGAGTTGCCGTCATACGACGACAGCTCGGCAATGGGAATTGGGCGGTTGTTATTATTGTTCCTTCAAAGTGCTGGGTCTGCCTATAATATAGTAACTAGCAAAAGGAGAATAAAATTACAAAAGGCCCC
>JBBTUO010000018.1:5267-10056 GCA_038063715.1 Patescibacteria group bacterium
CCGCGTATTGAGACGGCCGATTTCAAGATGGGTAAGCACCGATTTCTTAAGATCCCCCTCTAATTTTTAATTCGATAAACCCTTTTGTTGCAAGTGAGATTAGATAGCGAAAGTAACATATAACACGCTATAGCGTGTTATATGTTACTTTCGCTAAAGCCGTTTATTATCCTTATCGAGGATTCCTTACCGAGTTATGAAGAAAAAATGCCCTAGCGTATACCGGGCATTTTTTCTTACGACTTAAATTCAAAACCAAACTACTTGATTGATACTATTTCAACTTCGAAAATCAAGGTAGAATTTGGCGGAATCGGGCCTACCTGCTGTGATCCGTAACCCATCTCAGGCGAAATAGTTAATTTCTTCTTTTCACCAACCTTCATACCCACCACACCGTCATCAAAACCCTTTATAAGTTGCCCGGCACCAACAACAAAGGTAATTGGTTCTCCTCGATCAATTGAACTGTCGAATTTTGTTCCATTAACAAGTGTCCCAACGTAGTGCACTGAAACAGAGTCTCCGGCCTTTACTGCTCTAGTCGTTGCTATATCCGAGACTCCACCTGCCGCATTTGATGTAGAAGGATCAAGAGCTTGAAAAATCTGATTACCGTAAAAAAGCAAACCGAAAACAACAACAAGTGCTACAGCTACCGCAATTCCCTCTTCCTTAGATACTTTTTTCATCTATTTTGATTTTTATTAATGTTAAGTTAATGTTACCAATTATAACATATTCTCGATTTTGCAAAAATATAGTTGTGCCGTACAATTAAACCTAATTATGACAGAAAAAAATCAACATGAACCTCTTCCACAGGAATTAACTCAAGAAGAAATTCACCGAATAATAAAAAACAAAGTTCACAGAATCGACAAGGAATTCACTAGTGGATTTGAATTCATAAAAAATTATGAGAAGTCCGTCACCTTTTTTGGTTCAGCACGCTTTACCGAGGACAACCCTCATTACCAAAAAGCCCGCCAACTTGCACAAAAAATTTCTGCTTTGGGTTATACAATTCTGACCGGAGGTGGGGGCGGCATTATGGAGGCTGCCAATCGTGGAGCGTTCGAAAGTGGTGGACAATCAGTAGGTCTCAATATTCGCCTCGCAAAAAGCCAGGGTCTTAATCATTACACAAACGATTCGATGCAATTCGATTACTTTTTTGCCAGAAAGGTCGCACTTTCATTCGCTGCCGAAGCATACCTATTCTTCCCTGGAGGTTTCGGCACTTTCGATGAGCTGTTTGAAATATTAACCCTTGTTCAAACGCGAAAAATTCGCAAGATACCGATTATTCTTGTTGGATATGATTTTTGGTGCGACATGCATAAATTTGTTAAGGATGTCATGTACGATCGACACAAAACAATAAATCCAGAGGATATGGACCTGTACAACATTACTGATGACGAAAATGAAATTCTCGAAATTATAAAAAAGGTACCTGTGCGACCAATGATACAAAAGAAGACCTAGAAAAATTAAAATAGCCCCGCCGATTACGGCGGGGCTATTTTAATTTTTTATTTTCTTTATAAAATCTGTCTCTGTAAGAACCGGGACTCCCAGCTTCTCCGCAATATCCAATTTTGAACCGGGATTCTCTCCAGCCACCACAAAGCTGGTATTTTTTGAAACTGATCCGGAAACATCGCCCCCAAGAGAACGAATTTTTTGACCTGCCTCATCTCGGCTCAAAGAAGACAGGGTGCCTGTCAAAACAAAGGACTTTCCGGCAAGTGGAAGTTTTGAAATATCAGCTTTTTTCAACGACTCAACTCGGACATGAAGGAGAAGCCGGTTTACTAGTGCCATATTATTTTTGTCAGAAAACCAATCAAGCAGAGATTTTGCAACAATCGGACCGACACCTGAAATCGCCTCAAGCTCTTCAAATTTAGCCTCAGCAATTTTTTTAATACTTCCAAAATGATTCGCCAGATCATACGCCGTCTCCTCCCCCACTTGGGAAATCGAAAGGGATGCAATAAACCGTGGCAATGTAACCTTCCTAGCTTTTTCAACAGACTCGAGTAAATTGTCCACTGATTTCGGAGCGAACCTCGGCAACGCAAGTAAATCTTCTCGCCGGAGAGTAAAAATATCATCAAATGAACCGATAAGATTTTTGTCCAAAAGCACATCGATAATTTTTGGGCCCAATCCATCCATATCAAAACATTTTTTTGAAACAAAATGATAAAAACGGCGTTTCACCTGAGCAAAAGAATTTTGACTTACGCAACGCCACGCCACCTGTCCTGGAATTCGCTCTATCCGCCCATCACCGCCGCACAAAGGTACTCGAGCTGGCCACACAAAAACTTTTTCCTTACCAGTGCGAAGCTCTGTGACTACCGAAACAATATCGGGAATAACATCACCTGCCTTTTGTAAAATAACAGTGTCACCAATACGGACATCGAGACGCCTAATTTCATCCTCATTGTGAAGAGTAGCTCGGGACACAGTCGAGCCAGCAACCAACACAGGGCGAAGATGAGCAACGGGTGTCACAACCCCTGTGCGACCAATTTGAAACACAATCTCCTCGACAATAGTCGTAACCTGTTCCGCTGGAAACTTAAACGCAATACCGAAGCGTGGTGCCTTGCCGGTATACCCCAAAATGTCCTGGTACTCCCGCTCATCAACTTTCACCACGACACCATCAGCCAAATAATCCTCCTTGGGCATTTTTTTTTGCAAATCACGCCAATACACTACGACCTCATATATAGAACGGCAATGTTTGTAATGTTGATACACCTTAAAACCAAGACTCTTCAAAAGTTCGAGCTCCTCATACTGACGCTTTGGTACGGGTTTTGAGCTGTACGATATATCGTACATAAAAACATCTAGCTTTCGTGATGCTGCAATTTTTGGATCGAGTTGGCGAATTGAGCCAGCGGCGACATTTCGGGGATTCGCAAAGGGTTCCTCCCCATTAGCTTTCCGGGCCTTATTTAAAATCGCAAGCTGACTTTTGGCCATCCAAATCTCACCCTCGACAATAATATCCAACGGCTCACTGATACGAAGCGGTATTGACTCAATGGTTTTTACATTCTCAGTCACATCCTCGCCGACTGTACCGTCCCCTCTTGTGGCCGCTTGAAGAAGTAAGCCATTTTTATACTCCAAAACTATCTTTAAACCATCAATTTTGTGCTCGCAGGTGTAGGTCGGACAAGGTTCGACCTTGTTTAAAAGGTCGAACCTTGTAGATAGAAAGCGCTTAACTCGTTCGTCAAATAACACCATTTCCTCGGGTGAAAATGCATCGTTAAAAGACCATTGCGCTACTTTATGAGTGACCTTTTTAAATTCCGGTAAAGGTTTTCCTGAAACTCTTTGAGATGGTGAATCTGGAGTAACGAGTTCAGGATACTGAGCCTCAATTTCAGTAAGCTCATGTTTCAGTGAATCGAGTGCCGCTTCAGAAATTTCAGGCTTATTTACGACATGATACAAATACCGATGATGCTCAATTGTCTTTTTGAGTTTCTCAAGTCTTTTTTTTACTTCTTCGGAGGGGCGGGTCATACGGAGTTCTGTTTATTCACTAATAGCTGATCTTAAAACCCCTCTCCACTCGTGTTGGGTCGGAAATACTGCATACATTGTGACCAAAAGCTTCGATTCTGGTAAAGCTGTAGCCATCTCCGTCAGGATCATTTTTTGTGACAACAACATCAACACAGGTGTCAGTCGTTGAAATAGAAAATGTAGTGGTTGCATTACGGTCATCACTCACCACAGAAAGAGGTGGAACTGAGGCAGTGCTTATTCCCTGCTCAGCACACATAAAAACTGGAGGTGAGTTTTCGTTTGTTGAAGTAGCAAAAATTCCCTTAATATCCCAATACAAAGCACATTCAGTTCCCGTGTCAGCCGCATAAAATGCTACTTGCGATTCCCTGCCAAAAGAAGATAGGACGACCTCACGCAGAGCAAGGTTCCAGATTGCAACGCTGATCGACATAAGCACACTCGAAGCTAGGATAGCAAAAAGAAGTGCGAAGCCGCGCCGCGCGGGATCACGAAACACGTAGCACGTAGCATAGGGCATCGGAGCTGCTCCATCTTTTATGTTCCCTGTTTTTTGTTCCCTGTTACGTACTTTGTGTTCCATGTTGTGTGTTACGTGCTTCATGTTACGTGATTCACGACTCTATATTTACGCTAAAATTGTGCCGGATACCAGTTAAAGATCTTCTCCTTGATAACAACAGTCCTAGTTATTGCCCCGGCTTTCCATGATACCCGAGCTTCTAAATTGGCTTGTGCGTTTGGGTCTGCGCTTGGGCCGTTGCCAATCCGAACCTGAGTAATAGTAAGAGTCCGAGTAAAAATTGTATTCGCCCAGCCGGTACGATGACCATATACACCAGTTACAGAATTAAATTTTAACTGACACGCGGGTAAATTGCCTGTGCAATTAAATACATTTTGACCAGACGGCGCATTTATATCAACACCGCACTGATTGGAACCCATACAATCTGTTAAACCGTTAAGCCAACCTGAGGTCTTGGAAAGACCGGCTATGTTATTTGAATCTCGGATGAAATGGACATACTCAATAGCCTCTTGGGCAAGGTAGAATGCCGTTACTTGATCTTTAGCGTACATTGAGCTGTTCAACCCTCGCTGAGCGAGCGTGAGAGGCGCCACCAATGCTACAGAGAGAATAGCTATCGCAACAATAGTTTCGATGATGGTAAACCCGCGCCGGCACGAAGCACGTAGCCTGGAGCATGGAGCATTC
>JBBTUO010000019.1:0-18083 GCA_038063715.1 Patescibacteria group bacterium
GCACAAAAATTGCAGAGCTCTATGCGGAAACTTCTAGAGAAGCCTACTTCAGTAACAAAATAGAGCCTCCGATATCCACTCCTTACAAATATAAATTAAACACAGGTAAATTCTGTATGAATTTACCTGTGTTTAATTTAATGAAAATATAATTTGCAAAAAACATTCCATGTGTTAATATATCGGCCTATGGCAACAAATGTAGAAGTCACAAAAACCGGAACAGAAAATAGCATGGGCGTACTACGACGCTTTACTAAGCGCGTGCAGGGATCAGGTATTTTGCCTCGAGTTCGCTCAATTCGTTACAAAGACCGAAATCAATCAAAGGGAACCCGCAAGAAAATGACTCTCAAGAAACTCGTGCGCCGAAAACTAGTAGATATACAGATAAAGTTGGGTAAAATGCAAGAGAAGACTCCACGATAAAGTGCCGATGTCCTCAAATCGAGAAAACAATTGTACCATCAAGAACATGACAAAAGGCAAGCTTCCACGCTTGCCTTTTGCGTCTATGAAGGATGCGGTGCTCGGTAAGAATTACAACCTTAGTCTTGTTTTTACATCTCGAAATGAGCTACGAAGACTAAATAGAATCTACCGATCGAAGGACAAAACGACCGACATTTTAAGTTTCCCCCTTTCTGATTCTGTTGGCGAAATTTTCATAAATCTTGACGAAGCAAAAAAGGAATCGAAAAAATTCGACCGGAACCCTGAAAACTTTCTGGCTTTTTTGTTTATCCACGGTTTGACACATTTGAAAGGATTGACGCATGGTAGTAGAATGGAAGCACAGGAAACTAAGTTCCGAAAAAAATTCGGAATATAGTTTCTACATTTGACAATTAACCTTTGACATTTAACTCACAAGAACTGTGTTCTTGGTCAACGGTCACATGTCAGCTGTCAATTGTTTCTCACTACATGGCAAAAAACATCTCAGTCGGAATAGACATAGGCTCATACCAAATCAAAGTGGTCGTGGCTGAAAACGGCCGCCAAAAAGATGGCGCTACTGAAAAAACTTTTCCTAAGGTTATTGGTATAGGCTACTCCGAATCCCGAGGACTTCGCCACGGATACATTCTAAACCAAGAAGAAGTTGCAAAAAGTTTACGCATCGCAATTGCACAGGCTGAAAAAGCAACAGGGGTTAAAATCAAAAAGGCCCTCGTTTCAATAGGTGGTGTCGGACTTGCGGGAATTACAACAAATGGTGTTACGATCATCTCTCGAGCAGACGGAGAAATTACTGATCTCGATATTAGAAAAGCTGTGGACACAAGCCAGAGTGAAATCCCCCAAGCTTTTGCATTAAACCGCAGGGTTCTTCACACTGTACCCTTACAATTCAAAGTTGACGGCAAACAAGTACACGGCAACCCTGCCGGAATGAAAGGTACCAAACTTGAAGCAAAAGTACTCTTTATTACTTGCCTTGAACACCATTTCAATAATCTTATCGAAACCCTTGGTGAGGCCGATATAGAAGTAGAAAATGTAGTGGCCTCACCGATTGCCGCCTCACTTGTAACACTAAGCAAAACTCAAAAAATTGCGGGCTGTGTACTCGCCAACATCGGCTCTGAAACTGTTTCAATCGCTGTATTTGAAAACGACATGCCGATATCAATAGAGGTGTTCCCGCTCGGTGGCAACGACATCACCAATGACATTGCCCTAGGACTAAAAATTCCAATCGAAGAAGCTGAGGATTTAAAACGGGGAACCATTGTTGGTATCACCTACCCAAAAAAGAAGCTAGATGAAATAATCAGTGCTCGGCTTTCTGATATATTTGACCTGATAGAGGCACATCTTAAAAAAATTGGACGCAACGGGCTCCTACCGGCCGGCATCATCATCACAGGTGGCTCATCAGGTGTCGGAACGATTGACGACCTGGCAAAAGTTGCCCTAAAACTGCCTTCACGCATTGCAAGCACAAATCTTGGTGATGGAGGCAAGGGACAAATCAAAGACGCGTCCTGGTCTGTCGCCTTTGGTCTCTGTATTATAAGTCTCAGTGAAGAGGATCAGGGATTAAGCGGGGTCAAACTTGCACGAGAGGCACAGAAAGGGGCATTCAAGTGGCTAAAACAATTTTTGCCATAAAAAAACCGCACCTGCTCATCGCATGCACGGTTCTGGATTTTCTTGTCACCCGAGAATTTGCACCCTGAGGTGCTTGGTTGGTTCATTCCAAAAAAGAACTTTGACTCGCCTGGCAAATTCTTCGTTAGGCTTAACCGGGTTCGGCAAATGACCCATACAATTGAGGAGCGCACCAATTGCAGCGAGCAAGCTCTGATTGCCTTCTGCCGATATGGGTGATGCTCCCAATCCGGCGATTTGCACATATACTTCATTCCCCGGCACTGGCGTGGTCAAGAGAAAAAGTGCCCCAAAATCATCGTCTTTCATGCCTTTCCTTTCTTTTTACTGGTTTGCTTGAAAAATACTGGCACAACCCTATTCCCTTTGTCAACCCTTGTATTTATTTTAGCCTTTCTGTTATGATAGCCAGATAAGGAATCGGCTGTGAGGATTACTCCTCTCTCTGCCATTTTATCTTAGATTTTAATATTTGATTTTTAATATTTAATTTTTCTAACATGCCACAAGTCGCACCAGAAGTTGAGGCGTTCGCTCGAATAAAAGTGTTGGGTGTTGGTGGATCAGGCAAAAATGCTATCAACCACATGATCAACTCCAAAGTGAAGGGGGTTGAATTTATTGCGGTCAACACAGACGCACAGGACCTCCACAATACACTCGCCAAGAAAAAAATTCACATTGGCAAGAACCTGACACGCGGACTTGGTACTGGAATGAATCCTGAACTTGGTAAGCGAGCTGTTGAAGAAACAAAAGAAGAAATACAAGAAGCAATCAAGGGTGCGGACATGGTATTCATTGCTGGAGGAATGGGTGGAGGAACATGCACAGGTGCTTCACCTGTTGTCGCCAAGACAGCAAAAGAAATGGGTGCTTTAACCGTGGCAGTTGTAACCAAACCTTTCTTCTTTGAAGGATCACAGAGAATGCGCATGGCAGAACAGGGTCTTGAGGAACTTCGAAAATCCGTTGACGCAATCATAATAATTCCTAACGATAGACTATTGAGTACGATTAGCAAAGAGACTACAGCTCGGGCAGCTTTTGCTATGTGTGATGAGATTTTGAAACAAGCGGTTGAAGGAATTTCTGACCTTATCACCACTCCAGGTGTAATCAACATCGACTTCGCTGATATCCGCGCAATCATGGAAAATGCTGGATCAGCCTTGATGGGTATTGGTAGCGCTTCAGGTGAGAAACGAGCCGAAGAAGCCGCAAAGAATGCCATCAACTCTCCCCTACTTGAACTCTCAATTCACGGCGCTAAAGGCGTATTGTTCTCAATTGCCGGTGGAGATGATTTGACCATGTTTGAAATCCAGGATGCCGCAAAAGTAATTACTGAGTCAATTGATCCAAATGCCAAGGTTATCTTTGGTACTGTTCGAGACGAAAAACTAAAGAAGGGCGAGGTCAAGATTACCGTCATCGCCTCTGGTTTCCCTGAATCAGCGACACCAAAACGCAGTCTGTTCAGCACTGAAAGTTCAGATGACAAGAAAGGGAAAATTTATAACACAATTACAGCACCGGCAACGCCAAAGGAAGCCGCTCCAAAAATTGATGAGAAAAAGGCCGCAGAAGAAGTTGATGATGATTGGGGTGCAGTACCGGCGTTTCTTCGACGAAACAAGAAGGGATAGGTAGATTCAAGATTTTGGATTCAGGATTCAGGAATAAAAACCCCCGAAAATCGGCAACCGATTTTCGGGGGTTTTTTTGTTAACGGCTCACTGGTTTGAAGGACAAACCAGTGAGCCGTTAAGCATTTTTATTTATTAATTCCTTATTCTGATTTTCTCAAGAACATCAGAATAACCTTGTCTATAATTTGTACGATATATCGTACAAATTACTTAAAAGAAAAACCGCTGACTGCTTGCGCAAGTCGCGGTTTGGGTGAGAAGGAGGTGTCAGAACTGTGCCTGCTCAATCGCATCCGTAATCGGTTTCCACCAACGCCCGTTGAGTGGTGTTTGCTGAGTTCCGCTCACTAGAAGCGAACGAACAATCTCAGCTTGCTCCGCATCCTCAAAGGCCTGGCGTTCGGCGGTCTTCGGATCAGAACCATCGATGATGCAGAGTCGGGACTGAAGACTCCCTTCCTGCAACCCACGCACATCTTCAATCTCCCTTGCGGCGCCCATCACCTCGCAGTAAGCATCGAGGGCATAGCAGTGGTGCCGGAGGTCAATGATGAAACGAACTTTGGGCCAACCCTCAAAGAGAATGTCGAGTGCGTGACGCAGATCTCCGAGTTTAGATTGAGCCATTTGTCCTAGCCAATCGCGGTCATCCTTGCAGAGAAGCACCCAATGCCCCTCATGGCTTTCGGCCCAGTCGCAAAAACGACGGATGCGGTTGAGTAATTGTGCTTGTGTGCAATGTTCTTTGGGTTTCATAAGTGTGCTTGGAATTTCAGTTTGCTTTTTTTAATATAGCAACAATATATATTTTTGTCAATATCTCGTCCCCTCTCTCGAATTCTGCTATGATACTGACTACATTCTCCTTATTTCCATTCCTAAATCTAAAATCATGAATCCTGAATCAACTTTATATGACCTCGCAATAATCGGTGGCGGACCGGCGGCTGTTGCCGCGGGAGTGTACGCGTCACGCAAACGCCTAAAAACGATTTTCATCGCCAAAGAATTTGGTGGCCAGAGCATGGTCTCAAGTGATATCCAAAATTGGATTGGCACAGCATCAATCAGTGGCAGTAAACTTGCTGAAAGCCTCAAGGAACACCTAAAAACCTATGCGAGTGATGTTGTCACCATCCGCGAAGGAATATATGTTGAAAGCGTTGAGAAATCGCCCACAGGCTTCAAAATTACATCAGGCACTGAATCCTATAGAGCAAAGACTGTCCTGGTCGCTTCAGGCAGTCGCCGGCGACGCTTGGAAGTTCCTGGCGCAGGTAAATTTGAGCATAAAGGTGTCGTGTATTGCGCATCATGTGACGGTCCCCTCTTTGCCGATATGGACGTTGTGGTCATTGGTGGTGGAAATGCTGGATTCGAAACCGCCGCACAACTTCTCGCTTACTGTAAAAGTGTCGTCCTTCTTCATCGAAAGGAGGAATTTAAAGCCGATCCAGTAACCGTAAAAAAAGTCCTCTCCGATCCTAAAATGCATGCAGTTCTCAATGTAGATATTCTT
This sequence comes from Patescibacteria group bacterium, assembly GCA_038063715.1. Lineage (GTDB taxonomy): Bacteria > Patescibacteriota > Minisyncoccia > Phycocordibacterales > SIBU01 > SIBU01. The sequence continues at coordinate 5,290 of JBBTUO010000019.1, forward strand.
GAAGTAAAAGGCACAGATTTTGTCGAGGGTATTACATACAAGGAAAAGGATTCCGGTAAAACCGTCGAGCTACCCGCCCAAGGTATTTTCGTTGAAATTGGTTCAACACCATCAACAGATTACATTTCTAAGCTTATTAAGCTCGACTCATTCGGACAAGTAGTAGTTGACCCGAAAAATCAGAGAACATCAGTTGAAGGTGTTTGGGCTGCGGGAGACTGCACGGATGGCCTATATCATCAAAACAATATTGCCGCCGGCGACGCTGTCAAAGCATTAGAAGATATTTATATGCACCTTCATGCAAAATAAAAAACAAGAAATGTCGCGATCGGAATCCCTTGGGTTCATTTTAGCCCATGTGGCAATTTTTGTGGTTTTTGTGTGGTTTGGGGCGCTAAAGGTGTTTGGATTAAGTCCTGCCACCCCACTGGTGATTGCCCTCTGTCAAATGACACTTCCTTTTTTTGACCCAAATACCTTTGTGGCGTGGTTTGGTGCTTTTGAAGTTTTCATCGGTATATGTTTTGTATTTCCTAGATTAAATAGATTAGGGCTACTACTTCTTATTCCTCATATATTTACTACGGTGCTGCCGCTAATTTTGTTACCTGAAATGGTTTGGACAGCACCGTTTGTTCCAACACTTGAGGGTCAATACATTGTTAAAAACTTGGCAATAGTTGCCCTCGCAATATCCTTATTTGCAGACATGAAAAAGACGATGAATTTCAGTAAACTTGCATAAAAGTAACAAACTGCTAGTATTAAATATATGAATGTAAACCTCCTCAGATCAGCAAATATGATGGCCATGATGATGCTTACCGCGCTCGAAAGCTGATTTTTGCGTTAGTCACTCCCTACTAAAACAAAAACCAGCCGACGAGCTGGTTTTTTCGTTTTTGAAACGAAATATAAAAGCAATGATGCTTACTTGGTCTTTGAAAATTCCAACTGACACACATTATGAGAAACCGATCGAAACCGCGCACCTTCCAAAACGGGGACTGTCCAACTGTAGCCGTGGTCAACGACTGCCTAACCGACTCAAACGGAAACGGACGAATCGGCTCGATGGTGACGCGCCATTTTTGCCGTCCAGCGGGAGCCTTGATTGCAGTAGATCACACCCATGAAGCCGCTATCAACCTTGTGGATCAACTGGCTGTCCTTGATAAAAGTCCGGGAGTCATCGTGGTCAACATTGCGCCACGCGACAAAACTGATGGCAAAAGGTTCAGAAACGGCACCCATTTCGGCTATTTCTGGGCCGGGAACACTTTGGTCGTCTCAACGATAAGCGGCTTCAGCCTGTCCTTGATCAGGAAATTCCAGCTTGCTGAAACCATCCATGTGCTCGACCTGGAAAAATCTGCCGACATGCTCGTAGAAAAAGGCCGGGTAAGCAGAAATGAGGGGGAGATCATGAAAACGACACAGTTCCGGAGCTGTTTCTTCCAAATTCCCGCAGCCGCCTTTTTGGCCTGGAGTGGAGGACTTCCCTCAAAAGCTAGGTCAATCGAGGATTTGGTGCCTGAAGCACCAAGAGCGATCTACCACATTGACTGCTTCGGCAACATGAAAACGAGCCTCACAAAGGTAGAGATCGGCAACCCGAAAGTAGGCGAAAAAGTGGAAACCCGCTTTGGCAACCTGCCCTTCTACCCGCAACTCTGTCAGGTTCCTGAAGGCACCACCGCCCTAATCTTGGGCAGTTCCGGTTACGGCGTCCCTCTTGTGGAAATCGTGACCAATGGTGCCGGGCGGAACCCTCTGCGAGCACAGGTCGGTGATCTAGTGCTCGACACCTAGTCAGTTGGAAAATAGGAAAAATATTATCTTCACACCCCGATGAAAGTCGGGGTGTTTTTTTATTATGAGGAGAGTTCTTGTTGTGCGCGCTGTAGGAATCGAACCTACGACCCCGTCTACGTCAAAGACGTGCTCTACCAACTGAGCTAAGCGCGCATTTTAATTTTCAAAACCAAGCGGAGGAGGTGAGATTTGAACTCACGAGGGACTTTCATCCCTGCCGCGTTTCGAGTGCGGTGCCTTCAACCACTCAGCCACTCCTCCCTATTATTTAACTTGTTGAGTGGCCTCGCCAGGCTCCCTCACACCTGCCTAACGGCAACGGTGCGTCGGTTAAGAACCGATCGGATGGAATAGAAAGCAGTTTCTATTCCATAGCCACTCCTCCATATTCCTCCCGTCGGCAACCGCTAGAATATAACACTCTTTTGCGATTTTTACAAAAAATGCTATGCTTGATGCTGTATTTAAATGGCCCTATCGTCTAACGGTTAGGACACGGCCTTTTCAAGGCTGGAATCGGGGTGCGATTCCCCGTGGGGTCACAAAGCGTAAAGAAAAAGTGAACTGCTTCACTTTTTTAGCTTTGTGAAGCCGGAATATGTCGCATAGCGACTATGAGGCGGGGTCGCGAGTACTTAGGCTTTTATCGGCTTCTGCGATACAAAGACTTAGTAACTTGTGACACAAGCTAAAGTTGAAGGCTCAGTATCGCTTACCAAGTAAGTTCTAACCTCATGATCATCCTCTCCATCGAAACATCCTGCGATGAAACGGCCCTCGCCTTAGTCGAGGCTGATTTGTCGCACGAATCGGAGCAGAAATTTAAAATAATTGGCCACGAATTATATTCGCAAACGGAACTCCATGCAAAATATGGTGGTGTTTTTCCAGTAATGGCAAAGCGCGAACACGAGAAAAATTTGATTCCTCTATTGAATAAACTTTTGGAGGAACCGAATTTTTCAGAATCAGGAATCCTGAATCAGGAATCAGAAACAAAGGAAAAAATTACAAAAATTCTTGAGCGTGAGAGTGAACTGCAAAAACAATTTTTAGAATATCTACCAAACCTCGGGAAACCCCCGATTGACGCGATTGCTGTTACTGTCGGCCCAGGACTCGAACCTTGCCTCTGGACCGGCATAAATTTTGCCAGAGCACTCGCCTACATCTGGGATCTACCCATCGTGCCGACCAACCACATGGAAGGTCACATTTTTTCCGTGCTTGCCACCGAACACGGCGAACAAAAAACTATAACTTATCCAGCTCTCTCCCTACTCGTGAGTGGTGGACACACTGAACTCGTCTATTGTAAAAGCCAGGGTAGCTATGAAATCATTGGCCGAACCAAAGATGACGCAGTCGGCGAAGCATTCGACAAAGTAGCGAGAATTTTAGGTTTACCTTACCCGGGGGGGCCGCAAATTTCCGCGCTCGCAGACGAAGCGAGGAGATCTGCGAATCATGAATCACGAATCATGAATCATGAATGGAAACTTCCGAGACCGATGCTCCACTCGAAAGATTTAAATTTTTCATTTTCTGGATTAAAAACCGCAGTGCTATACACCGTGAAAAAAATTCCTGACCTCACTCTAGAAATTAAAAAAATGCTGGCGCTCGAATTTGAAGAAGCGGTTGTAGAAGTACTCACCACCAAAACCAAATCGGCGCTTACGCAATATGAAACAAAAAGTTTGATTGTCGGAGGTGGTGTCATCGCAAACAAATCGATCCGCACTTCACTTTCGAAACTGGCTAAAGAATTTGGAATTGAATTTTGCGTACCAACAAAATCCCTATCGACCGACAACGCCATCATGATCGGCATTGCTGGGCTAATTAATTTTAAAGCCGGAAAAAGCCAGAGAGCTGACGCGGAGCTACGAGCAAACGGTAACCTCAATTTGGGCGCCTAGCTAAAAAAGCCCTATTTAAAGGGTTATAATTCGTATCCCTTCCACAAAACGCATAAATCGCTTGACTTTAGTAGTTAACGGTGATATGATTTAGGGTAGTTGCGGCCATTCTGTTTGGAGATAACCACCAGGCATGAATGAGCACGCGCGCGAGAAAAACAGGTGACGCTATCACCCAGCAAGCAATCGTCCACCGGCCACGACCCAACAACACTGGCCCCGACGCAATGGACGAATATGCAATGGCGACGATAGCGACCCGCCGAGTAGGTTCGAAAAAAACGGCTAGACCAATGGTCGCCGAAAACCCGGACCCCAAGGTCGGCGCGCGCGAGGCGGTGCATTAGTTCCTCAACCGCGCGCCGGCCCCCTTTCACAACCGACGAACCCCGTTTGTCACACCCAGCCCAATCCAGAGCTGGGTTTTGTTTTTGTCCATTTTTTATAATTCTCATACAATAAATATGTCCTATAGGACATATTTATTGTATGCTCTTATTTCTTGCATTTTATTTTTGTAGGTATAAAGTAATAAGCGTCGGATGGAATACCTGCGGACCACCGACAACTCCCGAGGGAGCAGTGCGGACCGCAGACTCGGCCCCAGCCGTGTGGCAATCGACAAATAGTGCGCCAAATAATACCCGTTGAAGCGGGAGCTCAAGGTGAGAGCGTGGCAGGGTCGCACTTTGTAGAAAGTCCACGGTTGGGTGCCGAGCTTATAGATCTTTTTAATTCCTCGTTATCAGACCATCGCCATAACCTCCTACCATGTCCCGACCTTCTGCTGTAAATTCGGTCTTCTAGGAACACAAATGGTGACTTATAACGCGGGGTATGCAGACCTGGCTGTTGACTGGAGATAGTCAGGGCCTGACCGGTGAGAGCCTGGAAACAACAATTGGGCCTCTTGCTATGAGCGCGCGCACCTACGGACTAACAAGTATTGTCCTGTGGTGTGCGCGCTTTACCATTTATATAATTCAAAACAAAAAAACTGGCTAGCGCGTATGATGCTTGCTTTTATTCTTGTAGCACTGTATAATATTAGGGTTGAGCTGAGCGTTAGTTGGTTTGTTTGGTGGCCAACTACTCACTCAACGTCTAAGAGGCCGCCACCGTGCCACGTCAGGCCGGAGAGGCAAAAAGCGGTGCAAATGACCAGCCGGGGGAAAGGGCCGATTTAGGGTTGATCGCACCCTCCCCTGGCTGGTTCACCAGCTCTTTTGAAATTTGACCAGCGCAGTGTTCGATGAGTAAGGTTGCTTCACGACCGAAACCGTCGACACTGCTGCTTGGTATCTAGATTAGGGCCCTCGTGGGGGCGCAGACATGGCGAAAGGTTCATCCGGAAACCCTCAAACGTCAGTCTGTAGCTCCTGCGCTCGGCCCAACAATTTGTTCTTTGATTTCGATACAAACCAATTGCCTCCGGGGCGACAGTTTATCCACTCGTCCCAAACTGCAAATCCCACCAATTGGGACATGTCGCCATTGGAAATGTATCGAGGTAAACAGGGTATCCAGTTCTTAGCGGAACTCTGGGACCACTGTAGGTAGAGATGCTGGTGTTTTACCGGACATACAGCACCTCACCTCGGACGCATCGAGCACGATTTGATCAACGCAGCCAAATCACAACGCGTCCGTCTCTCTTTCTTCTAGTCCCCGAACTTTGTTTCGGGGCTTTTTTTTGTTATGATTTCTGAATGATTGACCCGAAATTCCTAAAACCTTACAGCCCACAAGAGGCCGAACCGCGCGTCTACAAACTTTGGGAAGACAGCGGTTATTTTAATCCCGACAATCTGCCTGGAAAACGCGAGAAACCCTATACCATAATGATGCCGCCGCCAAATGTGACCGGCATTCTCCACATGGGCCATGCACTCATGCTCACCCTTGAGGACATCTTGATTCGATACAAACGAATGCGAGGATTTAAAACCCTGTGGCTTCCGGGCACAGATCATGCCGCGATTGCCACCCAAAGTCGTGTAGAGAAGGATATTTACAAAGCTGAAAACAAAAATCGGCATGACCTTGGCCGAGAGGAATTTTTAAAGCGAGTAGAAAAATTTGCTAAAGAGAGCCACGATACCATAGCGTCCCAAATTCGCATTATGGGTGCTTCATGTGATTGGTCACGAGAGGCTTTCACCCTAGACGAAAAGCGAAACCTGGCGGTACGGGCAATGTTTAAGAAAATGTACGAAGATGGCCTGATTTACCGCGGTCATCGGATAGTAAATTGGGACCCGAAAGGTCAAACGACTATTTCTGACGATGAAATCGTGTACGAGGAGAGAAAAGGTATTTTACACACCTTCAAATACTCAAAGGATTTCCCTATTTCAATCGCCACCACAAGACCTGAAACAAAACTAGGTGATGTGGGCGTGGCTGTACACCCAGATGATGAACGATACACAAAATATATCGGCAAAACTTTCGAAGTAAAGGATTTTGCTGGAGTAAACCTTTCAATAAAAATTGTTGGCGACAAAGAAGTGGATCCAAAATTTGGCACTGGCGCTGTTGGACTTACTCCAGCGCATAGCCATACAGACTGGGACATAGCCGTTAGACACAACCTGCCAAAAGATAAAATTGTAATCAACGAATATGGAAAAATGACAGAAAATGCGGGCACACAGTTTGTGGGGAAAAAAATTGCAGAGGCACGCGAATTAGTGGTGGATTGGCTCAAAGAACAAGGGCTGTTGGAAAAAGAAGAAGAAATCTCACAAAATATTGCAACTGCCGAACGAACCGGTGGAATCGTTGAGCCTTTACCAAAGTTACAATGGTTCATTGATGTGAATAAACCGATAGTTGAACGCGAGGGTAAAACACTTAAGGAAATCATGCATCGTGCTGTTGCAAACAAAGAAATAAAAATTTTGCCGGAACATTTTGAAAAGACTTACTTTCACTGGATTGAAAATTTACGCGACTGGTGTATTTCACGACAAATTTGGTACGGCCACAGAATTCCAGTGTGGTACAAAGATACTCAAATTTTTGTCGGCCTGGAAGCGCCAACGGAAACCGGCTGGGAACAAGACCCGGACACCTTGGACACATGGTTCTCATCAGGACTGTGGACATTTTCAACCCTAGGCTGGCCTGAAAAAACTCAGGACATGTCTTTATATCACCCGACTGATGTCCTTGAAACTGGCTACGAAATTCTTTTCTTCTGGGTTGCCCGCATGATTCTTATGTCTGGATACGCGCTCGGACAGATCCCCTTCCATACCATTTATCTGCATGGCACTGTAAGAGATGCGAAGGGGAGAAAAATGTCCAAATCCTTAGGCAACGGAATCGACCCTATCGATGTAGCGAAAAAATTCGGCACCGACGCCGGCCGAATGGCGCTTATCATCGGCAATACTCCCGGAACTGATACAAAGATTTCCGAAGACAAAATCCGAGGCTACAAAAATTTCGCCAATAAAATCTGGAATATTACCAGATTCATAATTGAAAATACTCCTGACACCGAATATAGCCCCGATTTCACAGAATGGTGCGAAAGTGACAAAAAACTAGTAACCGAGCGAGACAACCTTATTGCGGAATCAACTAAAGATGTCGAGGAATACCGGCTATATATGGCGGCGGAAAAACTCTATCATTACAGCTGGCACTCGTTTGCTGATATAATTATTGAAGACAGTAAAACCGTATTTAAATCCGGAAACGAAAAGGATGTAATGTCTCGCAAACAATTCTTATTACAAACTTTGCGCCTTACACTCATCACCTTGCATCCATTTATGCCATTCGTCACCGAGGAAATCTGGCAAACAATTCCGACACTTAAATCAAAGGGGTTGCTCATGATCGAACAATGGCCATATTCGAAAATATAAAACCAGAAGTATTATTTTTTGCTTTGACGGGTGGAATCCTACCGGCCCTCTTATGGCTCTGGTTTTGGCTTCACGAAGATCGTTTACACCCAGAACCTCGTGGGATGATAATACGCACCTTTATAGCTGGTATGATTGCCGTACCACTTGTATTACCCCTAGAACAATTCATTCAGAAACGATACGCCCTCTTTCCATTATTTATTATTATTTTGTGGGCAGCAGCGGAAGAGATTTTCAAATGGGCTGCCGCGGGTTTGTCCGCGCTGGACACAAAAGAGTATGACGAGCCAATTGACGCGGTTATATATCTCCTTACTGCAGCGCTGGGGTTTGCAGCAATGGAAAACACCTTCTTTTTGGTATCACTGATTTCACATACAAATTTCTCGGTGAGTTTTATAAACGGTAATCTTCGATTTATAGGCGCAACCCTCCTTCATGTATTATGTTCCGGTACAATTGGGCTTTTTCTGGGGTGGTCATATTGCAAGGGATGGTTCAGTAGAAAATTCTATGCTGTATTCGGTATAGCCCTCGCAATACTATTGCACACAGTGTTTAATGTATATATAATGAGGGTTGAAAGTACTGGAACATCTGGAGAGTTACAGAAAATCTTAATGATATTTGGTGTGGTGTGGCTTGCCATACTATTACTGATTGCCGGATTTGAGAAAATTAAAAAAATGAGAACCTGCGATCTCCTGTAGTACATCCACGGTAACATTCATTGCGATAAATTTTTTGAGCATTATTTATTCATTAAAATCTACCATGGCAAAAGAAAAAAAATCTTTTTTTGAAAGACTGACGGGATCAATTCACGTTGAAGAGGATGATGTTGTAGAAGAAAGGATAATACACGTTCAAGGAAAGAGTAAAAAGGCAGACAAGGAAAAAGATGCGTGGATGGAGGAAGAAAATGGCGATGGGCAACTTACAGTCGATGTTTATCAAACCCCAGACGAGATTGTAATTAAGACAATGGTTGCTGGTGTAAAACCTGAAGATCTCGATATAGCAATCACTAGGGACATGGTGACCCTGAGAGGTAGTCGTGAGGAATCCCGAGATGTAAACGAGGGTGACTACTTCACTAAGGAGCTTTACTGGGGCTCCTTCTCAAGAACCATTCTTTTACCTCAGGAAATTGAAGTGGAAAGCGCAGAGGCCAATGAAAAACACGGTCTACTGATCATCAAACTACCGAAAATGGACAAGGGGAGACAGACTAAACTCAAGGTTAAATCGAGCTGATTCAAGATTTTGGATTCATGATTCAAGAACATGTCCCGCTACGCCCTAGGCGAAGCGGGACATGTTGCTTCACACAACATAAGAGTTAAAATACACCTCATGACAAAACATGAAAAACTTGCCGTCCTCAAGAAAGAGATGGAAATGGCCAAGCTTCCACTAAAAGGAAAAGCTAATTTGGTTTTTGGCGAGGGTAATCCTGATTGTAGTGTACTTTTCATAGGCGAGGCCCCTGGTTTTACCGAGGATATGCAAAAAAGACCCTTCGTTGGCCGATCAGGACAACTCCTGGACAAACTAATAGTGGGAATAAATTGGCAACGAAAAGATGTCTATATTACCAATATCGTAAAACGCAGACCGCCAGAAAATCGCGACCCTAGCCCTGAAGAAATCGAGGCTTACAGACCCTATCTTGCGCGCCAAATCGAAATTTTAAATCCAAAAATTATCGCTACCTTGGGACGATTCTCGATGAATTATTTTTTGCCCCTTGCCAAAATTAGTAACGACCACGGGAAGGTCCACCAGGTGGAGGGACGAATTGTTTTTCCACTCTTTCATCCAGCAGCAGCCATGCGCGCCACACATGTAATGGAGGACTTACAAGCTGATTTTAAAAAATTACCGGCAGTGATCGCCGGAAAATCACCGAGCTCTGCGCCAGGCATCGCTCAGATTGCAAAAAAGATTGAGAAACCGGCACAAACCAAACTGTTCTAAGGTGCTTGGGACCAGGATCTCACTCGTCGCTTCACTCCTCTTTAGAAACCCTCGGTTTCTAACTCTCGATGACTCGCTGTTTTCCTCCACGGGGGAAGCTTCTTCCCCCGACCCCCTTTCAGTTCGAACCTGGTCCAGGCTCGCCTCACTCCGTTCGTTGTGCTTGGGACCAGGTTCGAACTGGTGACCCTTCCCTCTTCAGGGGAATGCTCTACCAACTGAGCTACCCAAGCAGGTTATTTACAAACTATATCTAATCTACTGTTGAAACTTTTTAAAGAAATTTTCCAATCCCGAAAACTGACTACTAACTTTTTGCGAGGTATTTACCGTCCCCTGATACACCTTCATGACCTGATCCACATAGGGCTGAATGTACACATAGGCACCGTAGGAAACAGCAAGGATTACAATCCAATACACAATCTTCCAAATAAACCCAAGGCGGTTGGCCCTGCGAATGCCCCGAAGAATATTGTTATTCTCCTCACTTAAAGTAACCGCTCGTTCTAATAACCGTCTTTCTTCGGGATTCATATCGAGAGTATAGCAAAATAGGCCAAAAAGTGAAGCTTTTGTGCCCTCAGCCAGAATCGAACTGACATCTTTCCCTTAGGACGGGATTGCTCTATCCATTGAGCTATGAGGGCGAATATTAACCGAGTGCGAGTGGCGGGAATCGGACCCGCGCCCTATGCTTGGGAAGCACATGTACTACCACTATACTACACTCGCAAAACTATCTGATTGTAAAGAAATCCCAGATTTTTTGCAAAAAATTCTTAGGCGGTGATATAGTCGGATTTGCTGTCCCCGGACTATCTACGATAACAATCTGTCGCTCACCCGCCCTCGCCATCTGTAAACGATCCCTGATTTCATACTCCACACCGCTTTCTGTAGAAAGTTTTTCTGTCGATACTACAAGCGTTTCTTGACGAGACTGAAGTTTTGCCAAACGCTCCTTCGATGAATTAAGCTCAGAAATCGAGGCTCTGTCCTTGACGTAAATATTCCAAACACCTCGGGCAAGAAAAAAAAGCAATATAGCCAATAGAACCAATACAACCGGTGACAATAAAATCCTTCTAATTCTTCTATTTTGCTCAAATTCACTCATGCAGTGAAGTATAATGTATAAGGTATAATGTATAAAGCAATTTGACACCTTTCTCTCTTATTCATCATACGCTATACTATATACTTAATACTATAATACTTTTTCGTCCATGATATTCAATAAAAAACATCAAAAAAAGATTCAGACTATTTGGACGGTTCTCTGTGTGCTTATTATATTAAGTATGGTATTGCTATACCTACCGGGGCTCTACTCGTAGAGTAACGATGCCAATATACGAATGGATACTAATGATACGAATTAGGAACAAGTCTTGTCAGCCATTAGTATAATTAGTAGATTGGTATATTCGTATCGATACAATTACTACTCGCTTCTCATCATTTTTATAAACACGTCTTGAGGAATATTTACGTTGCCCCTACCACGCTCTTTCATTTTCTTTTTGCCTTTCTTCTGTTTTTCTCTCAGTTTCATTTTTCGGGTAATATCGCCACCGTACATATGTTGAGTGACATCTTTTTTCATAGCTGAAATGGTCCTGGATGACATAATACGGCCGAGAGCCCTACCCTGAATTTTGGTAACAAACATTTGGTGCGGTAGAATTTTATACAGCTTTTCCACCGCCGACTCGGCTTCCTCCTCAGCTCTTTTCCTAGACACAACCCGAGAAAAAGCGGCGACCACTTCGTCCGCAACAAGAAGATCGAGCTTAACCACATCCGCTTCCCGCAGGTCCCCTATTTTATATGAGAGCGACGCAAAACCAGATGATGCACTTTTTAATTCATCGAAAAAATTCCTCATCAACTCACGAAGAGGCATCTCAACCGAAACCGATGTACGGTTGTCACCAAAACTCTCCGATTCACCCACCACACCCTCATGCTTAAATAGTATCTGCATAATGGTGCCCAAATAATCCGATGGTGTAATTATCTTGATTGAAACCCAAGGCTCAAACACTTTCATTACATCCCCGTATTCCGGAAAAAGGGTTGGTGAGTAAATAATCATCCTCTTACCATTTTTATGTACCACCTCATAAGTAATCGACGGGGTAGTTACAACCAATTTCAAATTGAACTCTCGTCTCAAACGCTCAGTAATAATTTCCAAGTGAAGCATTCCTAGAAATCCGCACCTAAAGCCTCGTCCCAATAAACCCGAGGATTCTTCCTCATAGGTAAAAGATGAATCAGATAGACGAAGCCGATCAAATGCCTGGCGCAACAAATTAAAGTCATCTTGGCTCTCTGGATATACAGATGCCCACACCACAGGGCGAGGACTCATATAACCCGGGAGCGCTGGCATTGGGTTCCTGGCCAGAGTGATTGTATCGCCAACTTTTGCAATACCGGGCTCTTTAATTCCTGTTACGATATATCCGATCTCCCCTGCGCCGAGACTTTCTGCTGCAATCGGAGCAGGAGAAAAAACACCAACCTCAATAGGAGTAAACTCGCGATTTGCGACCCTAAACATCAGTTTCTCACCTTTCCGTATTGAACCGTCAAAAACGCGTAAATAGACAATGACGCCCGTATGGGTCGAGTACTGAAAATCAAAGACAAGCCCACGAAAACTGTCGGTCGCCACTACCTCTTCTTTGGGTGAAGGTACAGTACGAACAATTTCCTCCAAAAGATTCGTCACACCAAGTCCTGTCCTACCTGAAACTTCTAAAACATCGTCCTCGGAACAATCTAGCAGTTTTGCAACCTCCTGCTTAATTTCGGCCGTGCGAGCAAGGGGCGAATCCACCTTGTTTACAGCAGGAATGATTACAAGCCCAGCTTCGCGCGCCATAGAAAGTACCGACAATGTTTGCGCCTGTACTCCCTGCGTGGCGTCTACAAGCAAAATAGCCCCTTCTACCGCTCTCTGGGCGCGGGATACTTCGTATGAAAAATCGATGTGCCCAGGAGTATCAATGAGATTCAAAATGTAGGATTCTCCTTTCAAACTGTAGGACATGCGTACGGGGGTCATTTTAATGGTAATCCCCCGCTCGCGCTCAAGCTCCATAGAATCAAGCACCTGATCCTGCATTTTGCGCTTTTCAATCGTGCCGGTAACCTCAAGCAGGCGATCTGCAAGAGT
>JBBTUO010000020.1:0-3294 GCA_038063715.1 Patescibacteria group bacterium
ATTCTGACACAAAGCTGCCAGTGATAAGCAATATCGTCACGGTCTCCGGCACATCCACCCTGAAAGTCGGCTGGATGACAAATGAAAACACGACGGGCAGAGTCTACTATTCAGCAACGTTGCCGGTCCTGCCGAATGCCGCCAATACAGTATTTATCGGAAGCACTGCCTCAACAAAAAATCACCTCGTCACAATTCCTAACCTGACCGCGAACACCACGTACTTTCTGGTCATTGAGTCCACGGATACCGCCGGCAATGTTTCAACATCAGCAACATTTGCCGCCAGAACTCTTGTCCTCCCGGTTACTCCAGACACAACACCTCCGGTGATAAGTGCCCTATCAACGTCAGTCGGTACATCATCGATGACCGTACAGTGGTTCAGCAATGAACCAGCGAGCGGCAGATTGTTCTATAGCACCAGCACCCCAATAAACACCTCGTCGACAAATACTTCGTCGTTTATCGAGAACACATCGCTTAGCACTAACCACTCCCTCACCCTATCCGGCCTAGCAACAAGTACTGTGTACTACATGGCTGTACAGTCGGCAGATGGTTCGGGCAACAAAGCAATCTCAACTGAATTCTCTGTAACCACGGGAACGTAGTCAGAGCCTGTTCACAATCTAAACGCAATTAGAAAAATAAACAAATTCCGCCGTCTCAATCCGCGGATTGAGACGGCCGAATTTTAATCGAGAAGCCCCCGCCCTGGCATTTTTAGATTACCGAGAGGTAGGCGTACGCAAAAAGTCCAACAACAAAAACCAAAAAGCCTGCGACCCCTCCCACAATCATCAATCGCTTATGCCGTTTCGCTTCCTGTTGTTTCAAACCAGTAGCAAACGGCGACCCAACCGGAAAAGGATTCTGCTTTATTTTAATTGGACGAGAAATTTCTGGTTCGATATTTGAAATATTCGCCTCTGAAACCTGCGTGAGAGCTTTTTCCACACTTACTGGCGCGTCCGGCCGGTTCAAAAAATCAATTCCGTGATCAATTTCCTCGGGATTCCAACGCAAAGCTTTCAACATCACCCGCACAGTATCAGCAGGAATGGCTGGTTTTGAATCGCGAATTTGAAAGAGATAATCTATTTGATCTTCTGCTAACACGGATTAATTATATCAGGATTGGACCTTCCTTTATACACATAATAAATTATGCCGTTACAAAAACATTAAAATTGACAAAACGATTCTTTCGTGTAATATTCCCCGGATTGAAACCAATCTGTTTCGATAGGGCACATGGTATGCCTTGCACATCAAAAAATACAAACAAAAACTGACCGCATGAAAAAAACAAATCCACCTCAACCGGTTTTTTGCTCTTCCGTAGAGGGAGCGCAACACGGCGGAGATCTCAACGCGTTCCTCGACTTTGCCATCGCCTCTGGAGCCGATGGCGCGCAACCGAGCAACTACATGCTCAATGGTGGCAAGCTCTTCAAGTCTGCCAAGGAGATCCGGGCCGCCTTCGACTCTCGTGGCCTAAAGCTCCACGGCATTTCGGCCCACTGTCCATTCTGGGTCCACACCAGCGCGTGGACCGGCACGAAGTCTGGCAATCCCTTCATCGCGCCCGACGTGGCCAAGCTACCTGCCAACAAGATCGAGAAGTGGCACGAGAACTACCTGCTCAAACTCATGGACCTCATGGCCGAGCTGGATGTCAAAATCATGCCCATGTTCTGGGGCGTCGCATTCGGCTGGGAGTTGGCCACTGGTTACCCGTGGGGTTTCTGGGCCGGTGGTGACTTCGATTTGCTCGAAGAGGGTAAGGAACGGTTCGTCAAGAAGACGGCCAAGCTCCGCAAACACGCCAACGAACTCGGCATCAAGCTGTGCCATGAAATTCATCCGGGCACCGCAGCAATGTGTGCCGATGATTTCAAGATGCTCGTGGACATTTGTGACGGTGACAAATGCCTCGGCGTGAACGCCGATCCATCCCACTGTTGGGAAGGTGAAAGCTGGGAGAAACGGTTTCTTGCCGTCGGCGACCGCATCTGGGCCGCTCACATCAAGAACTTCGTCATCCGGCCGGGCTTCCCGCTTCGTGCGATGCAACCGGCCTGGCCGAAACGTGCGATGCAGTTCACTGACCTCGGCAGCGGCGAGATCAACATGTTCCGCTACGCCGAACTGCTCCTCCATGTGGGATACGCACAGCGCTACATGGCACTCACCGGCGCGAAGCGCGCGCCGCTCGTCGTGGAAGCCGAAAGTGCTCATCAAGACCTTAAGCACTGTTCCGCAGACGGTATTCGGTTCGTCAAGAATAACCTCTGCTTCCCCGTTGCCGCTGGTTCCTTCGAGGACAACATGGGTGCGTAGGCAAATGTCAGTTTGTTTCATCACGACCGCGTCTTCACAGGCGCGGTCACTTTTTTTATAGAAAACTACTTTTTACCAACCCTAAGAGCCCTCGGGTGCTTCGCACTCCAAGCATAGAGAGCAACCGCGGCAGAAGCTCCAACATTGAGTGATTCACAACGAGGATTAACTGGAATTGAAACAAGAATATCGCATAGATCTCGAGTTTTAGTACGAATACCCTTTTCTTCGTTGCCGAGAATAAAAAGTGCCGGCGCGTCAAAATTTTCTTTCGTAATACTTTGCTTTGATTCACCCTCAAGACCGTAGACCCAAAAACCACGCTCTTTCAAATCACGAACGGCACTATTTACATTTGAAACTGAAACCAAAGGAATTTTAAACGCCATGCCAGCCGACACTTTTACTACAGAGCCGGTAACCTGCGCTTGATTATGTTCAGGAATCAAAACACCCGAAACACCAAACGCTGCGGCACTGCGAATGATTGCACCCACGTTCTGCGGATCATTAATTTCTCCTAAAATAACCAGCGAGGTATCCGCTGTCACCTCAAGACCTTGAACAAATTCTTCAAATGGCCGGACAAGCTTGTCAAAAGAAAGTAAGCCAATAATACCCTGGTGTACCGCAGTCGATTCCACCTCTCTTGGCATGGTCTTAGAAGTCAAAACGGTCATTTTAATACTACTTTTTCGCACCATATCTCGCAACACCTGATCATCAAATTGAGGTGCAACAAAAATCTCCTCAAGTGCTTTTGAGTTACTTGTAATAGCCTCGGTTAGGGCGTGTTTTCCGTATATATAAATTTTGTTCTGAATCATAATGGCTGAGTATAACCGAAGTTTGACTAAGAACCAAATAATAATACCCAGGCCGATTCCGGCCCCCCCATGCAACAATAAGAAACTATAGTTTCTTATTGTTGCATGGGGGGGGGGGGGG
>JBBTUO010000021.1:0-3673 GCA_038063715.1 Patescibacteria group bacterium
CTCGTGCTTGTATGTAAGCCTATACACTGTGCTACAATCTTTGGACTATGGCCGATCGAGCGTTTTCAAAACAGAAATTACGAATCCCTCCACAAAACACAGAAGCGGAAGCTGCCCTTTTAGGCTCAGTCATGCTTCGACCGGAAGCGGTCAACGAAATTTTAGATGTGGTGAAAGCGGAATCATTTTATTCCGAAAAACACCGCATCATTTTCAAAGTGATGATGGAGCTTTTTGGCAAGAGCACACCAATCGATCTTTTGTCGATGTCTTCTAGACTTCAGGAAACCGGCTTACTTGAACAAATTGGAGGTTCATCTTTCTTAGCTGAATTGGTCCAAACCGTCCCATCTTCCACCAACGTCAAACACTATGCCGATATGGTGCAGAAGAAATATATGATGAGAAATCTCATCAGTGCTGCCGAACGCATCTCTGAACTCGGTTTTGACGAAGCGGGCGATCTTGAGGAACTTCTAGATCGAGCGGAAAAAAGCATTTTCGAGGTCACCAACTTTTCCGGTACACATAAATTTATTGAATTGAAAGACACTCTGGGCGAGGCCTGGGAACGTCTCGACAAACTCCATAATTCAAAGGACACCTTGCGTGGGGTGCCAACAGGCTTTAAGGATTTGGACGCCAAATTGTCCGGCCTTCAGAAATCTGACTTGATTATTCTAGCCGCCCGACCTTCAATGGGAAAGACCTCTCTGGCTCTCGATATTGCCCGCCAATCTGCAGTAAATCACAAAACACCCGTAGGTATCTTTTCACTTGAAATGAGCTCACAACAGCTTGTAGACCGCATGCTCTCATCGGCGTCAGGTGTCGATTCATGGAAAATTCGCACTGGTAAAAGCCTTTCTCTTGAGACCGATTTTGCACATATACGAGGAGCTATGGATAGCTTGTCTACGGCACCAATTTATATTGACGACCAGCCTGGCAATAACATTCTTAAAATGCGCTCGGTCGCAAGGCGTTTAAAGAGCGAGAAAGGACTGGGCCTACTTATTGTGGATTACTTGCAACTGATGGTACCGACAAACGCTCGCCACAACGACAATTTGGTCCAACAGGTGACAGAAATCTCTAGATCGCTCAAACACCTTGCACGTGAACTGGATGTGCCTGTACTGGCCCTTTCACAGCTTTCGCGTGCAGTGGAAAGTCGTGGTGGTAAACCTCGCCTTTCGGACTTGCGTGATTCTGGTTCAATTGAACAAGATGCGGATGTGGTTATGTTTATTCATCGTGAAGACAAGTACAACGAAAATTCAGACAAGCCGAACATCGCTGAAATCATGATAGAAAAGCATCGAAATGGACCCACAGGAAAGGTTGAGTTGTACTTCGATGATAAAAAGGCAACTTTTATGTCACTTGAAAAGAGTGGTTTCAATGACTTTGAATCAAAGTCCGACTTTTGACATTTGACCATTGACCTGTAACCCCGACCCGACTTTTCATGTGTCAATTGTCAAAGGTTAATTGTTAAATGTTTTATTATGAATACCGTAGATAAGCTTATAGAATTTTTCAGAGAGTTCCCTGGAATTGGCCCCCGACAGGCAAAGCGCTTTGTATATTATTTACTTTCTCGTAATGGAGGCTATCTTGAAAATTTGGCCAAACTAATTTTGGAGTTGAAGCGAGATATTAAAAATTGCCCATCTTGTTTTAGATTTTTTCCAACCGACACTTCCAGATCTCCCCTCTGTTCAGTATGCGTAGATACGAAACGAGACAGCGATTCTCTTATGATTGTGGCTCGTGATGTTGATTTTGAAGCAATAGAAAAAAGTCACTCATACAAGGGATTTTATTTTGTTTTAGGAGGCACAGTGCCGATTCTTGAAAAGGAGCCAGAGAAAAAAATCAGAAGCAAAGAATTGTTTAACAGCGTTAAAAAACGATCCGAAAACGGTTTAAAAGAAATTATTATTGCCACAAGTGTTAATCCTGAGGGTGAGAATACCGCCACTTTTGTGGAAAAGCTATTGTCCCCTCTTACTACAGAATTTGGCATCAAAATGTCAGTTTTAGGACGTGGCCTTTCCACTGGCACAGAGCTCGAGTACTCAGATTCTGACACGATCAAAAACGCCCTAAAGAACAGATCCTAGAAAAATCATTTCAGAATTTAATTCTAAAAAACAAAGTAACATATCTTATGCTATAGCATAAGATATGTTACTTTGTAAATTTAAAAAACCCGCCGATGAAATCGGCGGGTTTTTTTGAATTTATTTAAGCGCGTCAATCTTCACCATGAAATGAGGCTGGCGATGACCGTTTTTCTTGAAATATCGGCTCTTTTGCTTGTATTTAATGACATCAATAGTGGCGTCTCGGCCGATCTCAGTAAGGGTTCCAGTAACAGAGGCGCCTGAAATGTACGGGGTGCCGATAGTAGTATCTTTACCATTATCAACAAGTAAAACCTTATCAAAAGTGAGCTTGTCTCCCACCTTTAAATCGCCAGTGATTTTTTCAATCTTTAAAACATCTCCTACGGAGACCTTATATTGCTTGCCGCCTGTCTGTATTACTGCAAATTCCATAGGGCTATAGTATATATAGTTATAACTAAAAAATCAAGTATTGCAACAGATAAGGGTCCAGGATTGCTCCTGGACCCAGTGAGTAACAGGCCTATTTATACTCAGTGACAGAAACGTACCATTTAGCGGGGTGAACACCGCATGCTTTCAACTGGAAAGCGTGGCGCGTTTCTACAGTCTGATATCTACACACCTCCAGATACCTCCCCTAGGTGGTTGCTACTCAAGTCGGATGGTAACACACGAAAAAAATAATACAAAATTAGTGGTCTCGCTTATCGACCTTCTTTGCAACAAGAATCAGAATAATAATCATTAAGAATGCTGTTAGTGCCATCATCGGTATCGTGATGTAACCAAACTCCATCACAAAACGCTCCGAACATGATGCTGAATAGCCAACCGCACTACATGGTAGCGCTGGGGCAACACCGATCTGCATTAAATAGTGATATCCAGCAATTATGGCGCCGACTACTGATAAAGTTAAAATATAATCGATAATTTCTCTGCTCTTCCTGTGAATAGCCATACCTAAAAGAATTACAGACGGGTACATTGCAATTCTCTGAAACCAACACAATTTACAAGGATTGTAACCGATTAGATCCGAGTAAGTCAGACTACCGAGCGTAGCGACAAGAGCAACAACGAAACTCATGGCAAGCACGTGTTGATTTAGAAAATTTAGAAACCACTTCCCTTGTCCAGATATCAAACAGAAAAATCCAGCAAGGACAAATATTTGTCCCACGATTGTCATAACACTAAGTACAAGATTAACAATTTCTGTAAAAGTCATTTTGTTTTAATTATTCAGTAATTGGCAATGGACATCCTGTCTTTTCAGATAAGACAGAGAGGGCTACTTCACCAGTAGATGAGCTCATATCAGGAAATACCCAGGTAGGATAATTTTTAATACCAACCTCAGTACATAATGGAAGCTGGCCTCTGCCATCAGGAGTTGAGCACTCTATGTACGGTAAAAGTTTCTTTGCGCTCCCAAACAGTGCTTTTTGTTTCTGGCAGTGTGGACACCAAAATGCTCCATAAAAAATCGCACCCTTATCTTTCAGGCATTGCGCAAACCCATCATATTTACT
>JBBTUO010000021.1:3683-25158 GCA_038063715.1 Patescibacteria group bacterium
AACCTAACGTATTTGTATAGGCCAAAAAGCCTACTATTGCAAAAAGAATAGCTACTCCGACAATTAATGTGGTACGAGTCGTTTTTTCCATATAATTATTATACTATTTAATCGTGGTAAATTGTATCATAGCCTTATACGCACAGGAAACAGATGAAAAATCATATTGAACAAAAACCCTCTCTCGTGATGGCCTTCGGTGTATTTGATCTGATCCACGATGGTCATAAGCATTTTCTTTCCAACGCTAAAAAATTAGGAGGAAAACTAGTTGTTGTTGTAGCCAAAGATAAAACAGTTCTTGAGCTAAAGAAATCTCTTCCTTACAACACTCTGGCCCAACGAATAAAAAATCTCAGGGCTCTTGAGATTGCCGATGAGATTGTGTATGGGGATAATGAAATAGGTAGTTGGAAAATTATTCACAGGAAGAGGCCAAAAATTATAGCATTGGGATATGATCAGGAGACGCTTCGCGAAGAACTAAAAAAATTCATTAGGCAAGAAAACCTGAATATTCAATGTATTTCTATAACACCTCACTCAAACGAAAAACTTCACTCGAGTCTGCTACGATCAAAATTGTAGTATAATTAACCCCGTGGAAAATCTAAATGTACAAACATTTTTTGCACTAAATCAGTTTGTCGGACTATCTGGTCTGTTTGACAGACTCATTATTTTTTTTGCCAGCTATATGGCATATATTTTGATTGTGATTTTAGTTATCGGAATAATCATCTCAAATAGGCCCCGATCGGAAAAAATCAAAATTGCGATAGCAAGTGTACTAAGTGGAATAATCGGCCGAGGTATTCTTGTAGAAGTCATAGCCAATTTTTATCAACTGCCACGACCCTTTTTGACATTCCCTGATGCACACCGGTTACTTCTTGAAACTAGTTATTCTTTTCCATCAAGACACGCGACCATTTTCTTTGGACTTTCAGCTGTTATTTATAGCTACAACAAAAAAATAGGTATCATGTTTTTTGTGTTAAGCGGAATCATGGGGATCGCAAGGGTTATGGCAGGAGTCCACTACCCTATTGATATACTTTGTGGAGCGCTGATCGGAACGGTTGTTGGTTATATGTGTACTATCGCTGTTGAAAATTATTCACTTCCTCATGCGTCAAAATAAAATGTATAAAGAGTATATTATTTATTTCTGTTTAATTGCTAACATTTTTGCTTTGCAAGTTTTTGCTGAAACTCCTGTTGTAACCTCGTTCATTACACCCTCCTCAATTAATTCTGGCCAAATTGCAAATATTGGCTGGACAATCCAGGGTGGCGGGCATTCATTGATTATACTTTGTGCACCAGGAATCAAGCTGATAGACTCTGTTACTAATCAGGTTTTTCCCTGCGATACGCGCAAGTCTATAAGCCCCTCTGCTTCTGACGGAGTATCTCTGTATGTTGCTAATGTTAGCGGAAGCCCTCGAATTATTACGGCAAGAATCATACCCAAAGACGCTAACGGCGCTACAGACTATGACCTTGGTTCCAAGGAGGCCACTATATATGTAAGCCCATCGCTGGAGCCCATTTCAATTTTTTACTCAAATGCCACAACCACAATTTCTGGTACACCAACAACCATTTCATGGTCATCAAAATATCTAGATGGGGTTAACTTTAAAATTGCCTGTAGTGAGTTTGTAACAGCAACATCATCAATTTTCGGTAAGGGAGATATGCCATGTGACCGAGTTATATTCCCAACAGATTTATCAGGAAACGGTTCCCTAACTATATTATTTAACAACAAGGCATCAATAGCGGTGCCACTCGATATAACAATTTTACCGGCCATATCCTCAGAAATGTATAACGGTATTCACACAAAAACACTGACACTTATGGTAGCCTCTGACGCACAGAAGCCGATCACTACTTCATTTACAAGCAGTAAAACGAGAATTATGTCCGGCGATTCCATAGCATTTAATTGGACCCTTACCAATGTTTCTGGTACAAATATTAAATTTTTATGTTCTCCTCGTCTGAGCCTTCTACAATTAAGTACTGTCGGCACCACCACAACACCAGTTGTCTGTGGTAACTTTGCCTGGGAAAGTCCGCTTTTGCCCAGCGGATCGACATCACTTTCTTTTTTTACTTCTGGTGAGCAAGATGAGGTGGTCACAGCAACAATTTTTCCTCTTCTAAGAAACGGGACATATGACGGAAGTAAGGCTGAGACGATCAGAATTATCGTCAGCCTCACAGCCCCAAAAACAGCTGGGATAGTAGAAACCCCGGTCACGGTTGTTACTAAATTAAAAACAACTGCGGCGACTTCAAGTAGCGTAGCGACCATTGAACAAAAAGGAAAAAGTGTATTTAAACGCGCCCTTGATATCGGCTCGCGTGGTGACGATGTTACCGCGCTTCAAAAATATCTATCCAAAGACAAAAGTATATATCCCGAGGGGTTTGTTACTGGATACTTTGGTCCAAGCACCAAGAGAGCAGTTGGAGCATTCCAAATAAAATACGGCCTAGTCAAAAACAACCAGGATGTTGCCTACGGGTTCGTTGGACAAAAAACCAGAGCTCAGCTCAATACACTGCAATAGATTATATTTAGGCGGTGAGTAGCGAGGGCGTTCTACCTTGAACGGTGTTTACTATGTCTCGTACCATATAGAAAAGAACTGCAATGGTTCCCAGAGATAGCAACTGTATTGTGGTGCTAGTGTTCAAAAATGCTGCGGTGAAAAAACCAAAAAAACTTGGAATTTCCAAAAGGCTCGGCATGTTTTTTAACACGTTTGGCATTGAAACAAAAAAACCAGCAACTGCAACTAGAGAACTTAAAACGGCAAGCTTGGGCAGGAAAACGCGTGGCAAAGCTTTCATGCCGTAAACAAACCGAACCCGCTTCATAATATCGTCCTTCAAAATTTGTTCTTGTATATTCATATATGAATCTAACTACAAATAATAAATTAAATTACACAACTAGGACCCTTAAACCACCTTGTCCAAATTCATTTTTTTAATTTCCTTTTTTGCCCGATGGATTCGAGCGCGGACCGCTCCAAGAGAAATACCCTCCATTTTTGCTATCGTCTTTTGTGACTTCCCATCTACGGAGTACAACTTCAAAACTCGTCCCAAAATTACAGGCAACTTTGAAATAAGAGAAAGCACATAGTCTGTATCGAGCTTTTGCTCATAGAGAGCCGCGTCAGCCTTCGAAGGCACCAGTTCCTGTATTTCCGGATCCAAATCGCTCAAAAAGACTTGTTCGCCTTTAATTTTCTTGTATTTAGTAAAGCAGGTGTTTATTAAAATCTTGTAGCCCCATGATTTAAAAGAGGCGCCCTCTTGAACCTGAAATTTCCCGGCGTTTGCGTAAATTTTTACAAAAGTATCCTGGACAATGTCGCGCGCGGTATCTGGATCATTTTTTATAATGTAATTAGCCTTTCTGAGAAAGGCTTCTTGGTATCTATCGACGATAACTGTAAAAAGGTCAGGGTTACTGACGGATGCTGCCAAAACGACCTCGTCGCTCTCTGTCGCTATCGTATTTTCAGAAACGGTATCTAACAAACCCATATATTTAGCCGGATAAGGGAACGAAGTTAACACTTATGCCAGCGTTCTATGTATTATATCGACCCTGCGTGCCTTATACAACCACTGAACTTATTCTCGATGTTACAGCTATTGACAAGTAATACAATAGGGTGTATAATTAGGGGTAGATCAAAAATCGTCCTTTTCTGGGTGATTTAGCTGATCGTCGTAAAAAAATTAACTCAAACTTCAATTGATCTGGAACCTTCTCTCTGCATTGGTGCTGATTATCGGTCTGGTATTTCTCTTCCTGGTATCCATCGGTGAGAGCCCCGTAAAGCCGGGTGAGAATCGATCTAGGAACGAAACCTTGATTGCGATTGTCCTTCTCGTGCTCATGATGCCGGCAACCATGAATTTGATGGACCTCGTGCTCAAGCGCTGACCCAGGAGCTTTTCACTCAATCCCGCCCATCGGCAACGACGGCGGGGTTTCCTTTTTCCCAATTTTGCCCACGGTACTCCGTGGTTGCAACTAATTGATCCCAGTTTTGTTTACGAACTCTGCGAGTATCTACAAAACTGAGGACGTCGAGTAATCGCGACGAGTCGCACCTACCTCTTTTTCCCTCGTGCGACGAAAACAAGTTTGACAACCCTCTCTTTTTTTGCTTTACTTATGGCCTAATGAGCCACGGGCTCTTTTTACTTTTACAAATTAAATCTAAAACTTAGGTATTTGGATGCAGTTCGAGGCGCGCCCGAGCATCCTGACCAAGCTGTACGCATAGTACTGCGCGGGAAGGAGCGGAGGGCGCAACAATGAAATACGCCAAATACGTAAGATTTTACATATGGAGATACGAAATATAGCAATCATAGCGCACGTCGACCACGGCAAGACAACCCTTACCGATTCTTTGATGCGTCAAACTGGCATGGTTACCGACGACAAGGCCAGCATGGACTCAAACGCTCTCGAACTTGAACGCGGAATTACGATTTACGCCAAGAACGCTTCTCTCTATTATAAGGACACAAAAATTAACATTGTAGATACTCCGGGCCACGCCGACTTCGGTTCTGAGGTTGAACGCGTGCTCCGCTCGATCGACACCGTTCTTCTACTTGTGGATGCCCAGGAAGGCCCGATGCCACAGACACGTTTCGTGTTAAAAAAATCTCTCGAGCTCGGCCTCAAGCCAATTGTCATCATCAACAAAATCGACAAACCCGCTGCACGTATAAGTGAAGTGAACGATGAGGTTCTTGAGCTTTTCATGGAGCTTGGTGCAACAGATGCCCAGCTTGATTTTAAAGTGGTTTACGCTATCGGCAGACAAGGTATTGCCAAAATTAAACTCACAGACGACTCAAAAAATCTCAATCCCCTTCTTGACCTTGTTCTCCAGGAAGTTCCGCCAGCTCCGCAAAATTACGCAGATCCACTTCGCTTGCAACCATTCAACCTCGCCTACGACAACTTCTTGGGCCGCTTGGCTGTGGGACGAATCTACAACGGTACAATCAAGCAGGGCTCAAGCGTTTTCATCAAAAAACCAACTGGTGACGAAACGGTCGCAGGCAAAATCACAAAATTATTTACATTTGAGGGCATTACACGAAAGGAGGTTTCGGAAGCAGTTTCTGGCGATATTGTTATGATTGCCGGCCTTCCAACTATTTACATTGGCGATACAGTCGTCACAGCACAAGAATCTTTGGCTCTTCCCGCCATTGCCATCGATGAACCAACAATTTCTCTTAACTTTCTTGTGAACGACTCCCCTTTGGCAGGACGCGAAGGTAAATTTGTTACCACTCGTCAGATCAGAGCTCGACTTGAAAAAGAGCTTGAAATAAACGTCGGTCTTAAGGTTGATTTTTCAAACGGAGATACCTACAAGGTCTATGGCAGAGGTGAGCTTCACATTTCAATTTTGCTTGAAAATATGCGTCGTGAAGGGTTTGAACTCCAGGTGTCACAACCTCAGGTTATTGTAAAAGAAATCGACGGCAAAAAAATGGAGCCGTTTGAGGAAACGGTTGTGGATGTTCGCAGTGAAAATGCCAGCTCGGTCATTCAAAAGTTGGCCCGCCGAAAAGGTATTCTTATGGATCATAAGGAGCACGAGGGTATTGCTAGGCTTACCTTTGAAATTCCAACCCGGGGCCTTCTTGGTTACCGCGGTGAATTCGTTATTGATACCAAGGGTGAGGGTCTTCTTTCATCTCGATTTATTGCCTTTAGACCATATGTCGGGGTTATTGAAAAGCACGCCTTCGGTTCTATGATTTCTATGGAAACTGGTACCGCGCTCGCCTACTCTATCTGGAACCTCCAGGAACGCGGTCAGATTTACATTGATCCAGCCACTCCTGTATACGAGGGTATGATTATCGGAAATGTTCTCAAGGGCGAGGACATGGATGTTAACCCAACCAAAAACAAACAACTCACCAACGTCCGCATGTCCGGCAACGATGATGCGATTTTAATTATTCCTCCGCTCCGTCTCACTATTGAACGCGGACTTGAAATTATGCAGGGCGATGAATATCTTGAAATCACCCCGAAGTCAGTGCGGCTCCGCAAACAACATTTGACTCGATCCGATCGTGCGAAGGCGCTCCGAAAAACTGAATAAGAAAAAACCCGGCAAACGGTGCCGGGAGTAAATTAAGCTGCCTCATCCATCAACTTGACGGCCTGGGCTCTAAAGTAACACCACTTTTTGAAGCGAGGATTCGGAATCTCTCTGCTCATCTCCTGGTGAGCAAGATTGAGGCTTCTGACAAGCATCTCCTCGAACCAGCGAAGTCTCGCTTCATCCGTAACAATTTTGGACAGCTGTGGTCCATCCTCGTAGTAGTAAAGAAAACATTGGCGCTGAAATTGCTTGAAAATTTCGCAGAACAAGAAATCAACCATACTGCGATAGCGTTCCATGTTTTTTCGAGAGGCAACATGCTGAA
Organism: Patescibacteria group bacterium; assembly: GCA_038063715.1. Lineage (GTDB taxonomy): Bacteria > Patescibacteriota > Minisyncoccia > Phycocordibacterales > SIBU01 > SIBU01. The sequence goes on from JBBTUO010000021.1 coordinate 10,197, forward strand.
GTGCCAATTGGAAATCCGTTTGCTCAAGCAGAGCGTCAACCTTAGGAAAGATTGACCCAGTGAGACCGCCTGAGACCTGGAGTTCTTGTCGCAAACTTTGGGTCATTCTGCAACTCAAAGACAGTGGCATATAGTTTGGGGGTAAAATTTCCGGGAACCTTGCTTATTTAAATATACATTTTTAAAAAAATTTGTCAATTAAAATTCCTGGTCCGGCCTTGAATTTTTATTCTGCAGTCACCATATACAGATATCACATGCGGCCGCATGTGATATCTGTATATGGTGAATACGCATTGTTATTTAAAATTTTCGAAAATAAAAACTCCCCGAAAGGGGAGTTTTTATTTTCCTAATCGTAGATGCGATTAGTAATTTGAACGGCGATCATCGCCACCTCGGTCAAATCCGCCACTTCTTCGTGGAGGCTTATCTGACATAGGGCGAGCCTCGTTGACGGTCAATGTGCGACCATCAAGATCGGTTCCGTGCATAGAAGAAACAGCCTTCTCTGCATCGGCATCCTCCATTTCTACGAAGCCGAAGCCTCGTGAACGACCGGTCATTTTGTCGCTGATGACGTTTGCTGAAACAACAGTTCCAACCTTAGAAAAGGCGGCCTTGAGAGAATCAGCAGTCGTACCGTACGACAAGTTTCCGACGTATAGCTTTTTTGCCATATATTGAAATTTGCTATCTACTAAAATATCGCTGCGACCCCTGGCCGGCCCACATTGGGACAGCACCTTTCTCAATATTATGCCTTAAAGCTTAAAAACTTCAGAATCACCTTGAGAAACCACGACAAGAGCATTATAACTTATTATATAAAAAAGACAATACAACCAGGACTACTTTCCAGATTCAACCTTAACCTTTATATCCTTAGTGGATTTAGGAAATACCCCCTTCCAAAAAGGCCTAATTACTGCTGTAGCTCTCAAAACGGCTGAATCCGATCCTGCAATTGAAGAAAGTTCATCCTTATCCTTCCCCGCAAGATTAGAGGCAAGTTTATCCTTATCAATTTGCCAAACAATTGTAGCGGCGCCTTTTAAATTAAACTGAATTGGGCCTACTGTGGTGGCGCTTTCCCCGTCCTTCTTGCGTAGAATAAATACCAACTTATTGTCATTTGGAACTAGAACATCACTGCCATCAAAATCAGTTATCACACTCTGTGCGACTACCTTAGCAATATCTGTGTGTTTGATAAAGTAAGCGTTGAGACGGGCCCGCTCACGAATTATAATATTATTCTGTCCTGCGTTGGTACTCACTACAACTGGCTCATAGGAAACCCTGTATGCCCCTTCGTACAATATAGAGTCGGCAGGTACATGAGTTCTAGCTTCAGCAAGGAGGGACTCTGTAAGTGCGACATCAAGTTTATTTCGAGCCTCGATGGTCTTCTGTTCAGAAACAACCTTTTCAGTCCCTATCTTTCCACCAGACATTATTGTTTTAGACTTGGCATAAAAGGCAATAAATCTTTCTGCGTTTGATTTAAAACCAGGTATCTTGAAATCTGTCAGGCCAATGTTATATTCACTACCTGCCGACTCAGCAATCACCAAAACCTCGATACTTCCCGGTACAAGTTTGCCATCAAGCACCTGTCTTCCCGGGACTGTTACTGAATCACTTATTTTATAGATTAGTCCATCGGGCGTCTCGAAGCGTGTGTTTTTAACTAACCTCTGTGATGTGGCACTGTAATTATTATAAATAATAATTTTGCCAGAGCCCCTGGTCTCAACTGATTTTTCACCATCAGCTGGTATGGATACTTCTTTTTCGCTTACTAGAGAATAGGGCGTGTATGAAAAACTTCCCAGAGGGGCATTAGGCTTGGCAGTAAATTCACGATCGATTGCGACTATCTGGGATTTCGGCGTGACGGTAACGGTCGCTCCGGAAAAAATATTACCAAGCACCATAACCAAAAATCCTGAGGACACAATACCTATTGTCCAAATAACCCAGCGTGATGTGTTATTCACCGCATCACCTTTCCATGTAAGGGTCTCCTGCTCAGTTCGAGAATACTCAATTTCACGAACGGGTTCTGAATTATTTTCTAAATCCTGTCGGTTGTAGCTATTAGTTGACTGGGTTTTTTGGCCTTGACGGGACACTGGAATATCTCGGATACTCCTCCGACCATTCCTAGGTACAACATCTTGTAATATATTTTTTGGCATGCTTTTTAAACGATACTGTAAACCACATTCTCAGTGTAACACAAGCCAGAAAGCAATTCTACACTTTGGACTCTTGGACCCTAGCTTTTGTTTTGCAATCTAGCTATAAAATTTGCCTCGAGTGCCAAAATAGTGTCGGCGAAAAGCGGCTGACCTAAATTTGCAAAAACAGCTCTAAATTCATCGCTCGTCTTTATTTCAAATGGTTCAGCTGTAATGGTAAACTGGCTCGATTCGGCACTTTTTAAAAAATCCTCAAAGACCGAGGAGTAAACTCGTTCTTCAAATAAGAAAACTGTTTTAGGTAAGAATGTTTCTGCAGAAAAATTAGAGATAGCGTTATTAAAAAGCTCAAGCCAAGAAAGTTTTGCATCAGCTATTGCTCGCTCAACCTTCGGCCTATCTTCCGAGTGTATTTTGCCCTCCTTGTATAGTGAAAGCAGTCCCTCAAGTGTGCATCCGGGATGACCGTGGCAGATTTTACTTAATGAGCGTAATAATTGGTTGTGACCCAAGGGAAAACTAACTGCCTCAGCGATAAGACCTTTTTTAGCTATAGTGATATCGGTGACTTCCCCACCAACTTGCACAACAAAAAAATGTTCGATATCAGTGAAAAAATCTCGAATGGAAGCGAATGCTGATAATGAAAATGTATGTGAATCAAAATGTTCAACTGATGGAAAATGACGAAGAATCAATGCCTTTATTTTCTCATGAACCTTTTTTGGAGAAACGCTAGTAAAAATAGACAGCTCGATTTCCTCCGCATACTTCCCATAGGGATCACTAGTCGGATAACCATTTAGTCGTATTTCTATAATTTTGTGCTCAAGAAGGTTAAACATCGCCTCACTCTGTCCGCCAACTAAGAGGCGACTCATAAAATCCTTTTCCTCCTTGGCCAATAAGTCATTAACGGATGTCTCGGTTATCAAAAAGGGCGCATCTTGTTTCAATTTAAGGATTTTGGTTTCAGAAATATGCCACGGTGAAGAAAAAACACCAGAAAGTGAATCAACTTGATACTGAAACCCTGATGTCTGACCCAAATGATCGAGACCGTATTTTTGAAGATGAACAATGACCAGCTCAAGTGATCGAAGTAGGGCTGTCAAAAGACTCTCGCTCGTAAGAGTTTTTTGAAAGGCAATTGACTCTCGCGCAGTATACAACAGCTTCACAGATCCATTTGAATCTTTTTCATAAATCGCACCGCCAACTGTTTTGCTACCAATATCAAACACCAATCCAACATTTTTGACTGGCTTTTTTAAAAAACCTAGAAAACTCATCTCTATATTATACCACAATTAGATTATCTAACTAGGATAGTGTGGCTTTTATACGGCGAATTCCGAGAGAAACAGCCTCCTCTTTTGCAATTTTGAAATGCCCGAGTTCAGATGTGTTTTTGACATGAGGACCTCCGCAAAACTCTTTTGAATAAGCTGACTGCAAATCTGCGCCGACAAAATAAATAGAGATTTCCTCACCGTATTTTTCGCCAAAGAAATGACGGGCACCAGTTTTTTCAGCTTCGGCGCGGGGCATTATCACCTGATTCACAGGCAGGGATAATTTAATTTTTTCGTTTACAATATCCTCCACTCGCTTTTTCTCTTCGTCTGTCATTTTTCTGGAATACGAAAAATCGAATCTTAATCTTTCGGGGGTAATATTGGAACCTTTTTGCCCAACTCCCTCTCCAAGCACATCGTGAAGCGCCTGATGAAGTAAATGGGTTGCTGTATGGTACCGCACGGACATTTCACTGGTATCGGCTAACCCGCCCTTAAACTTCTTTTCTGATCCGGAGCGAGACAAATCTTGGTGAGCTTTCATTTTGGTTTCAAAATCAGCAACATCTACCGTACTACCAAACTCCTTTGAAAGCTCGAGAGTAAGTTCAATAGGAAAACCGTATGACGAGAAAAGTGTAAATGCGTCGGTCCCCTTTTTAAATTCCCGAATCCCCTGCTCAAGCGTTTTTCGAAACTTTTGTTCTTCGTTCGCGATTTCAGCCTTAATCATGTCCGACTTCGCGAGTAATTCAGGGTACACCTCGTTGTACATTTCCGCGACAGGAGTTACAAGTTCGGAAAGCACACTCTCTGTAATCCCCAAAGAATCACTAAACCGCACCGCGCGACGCAATAATCGTCGGACATAATATCCTTGATCGACATTTGAAGGCAAAACTCCATCTGCGATTAAAAAGACAGACGCCTTAATGTGATCAGCGATTACCCGAAATGCTTTTGTTTCCTCGGACTTAGCTCCATACTTTTTCCCAGACAGTTCCTCAATATAATCCAAAATCTGACGATGATTTGCCTCAAAAATATCAGGACAATTCCTTACTGCCATCCCCATACGCTCGAGCCCTCCTCCAAAATCAACATTACTTTTTGGAAGTTTTGAAAATGTGCCATCGGTATTTTTCTTGTACTCCATGAACACATTGTTTCCAATTTCCAAATATCGGCCACAGTCGCAGTTCGGATGGCAGTGCTCGCCAAATTTCGGATCGTGCTTCACATCGCTAAACTCATAAAACATCTCCGAATCAGGACCACCCGGCTCACCTGCAGGCATTTTTTCGGGCACACCAGCTCGACTCCACCAATTTTTCTTGGCGTCGTAATAAAAAATACGGCCACCCTGCATACCCACTTTTGAACCATTCTCTTCTGTACCAATTTCCACCTCCTTTGCCTTAATACCCGTGGTCGTAAAAAGTTTTTTCCACAACTCGGCAACCTCAGTATCTTTAGGGATGTTATTTTTCGCGTCACCGATAAAAGCTGTGACGTAGAGTTTTTTGGGATCAATGCCGATTTCCTCCGTCAAAAATTGAAACATCCAGGGAATTTGCTCTTTCTTAAAATAATCGCCCAAAGACCAGTTGCCGAGCATCTCAAAAAAAGTCGTATGGCGATTGTCGCCCACTTCTTCAATATCGACAGTTCGGAAAGATTTTTGCGAGTCGGCAATTCGAGTGCCAAGCGGATGAGGGGCACCCAAAAGATACGGTACCATTGGTTGCATGCCGGAACCGGTAAAAAGAGTCGTCGGGTCGTTTTCTGGCACCAGCGGAGCAGACGGAACAGTGGCGTGCCCTTTGTCTTTGAAAAATTTCAGATATTTTGCACGAATCTCGTTTGAATTCATAACCTCCATATAATACCAAAAAAGCCCTATTTTGCAGAGGTTTTGAGATACTTGACTTTTATACTAATTGGGTGTATAATTAATATAGATACCTTTGACAAAGTGTCACGATTACAATGAAGGATTCACCCGACGAAATTGGGAATGAATGGCCGAAAGCCCATTGGTCGCAATGTCATACAGTTCGTAAACGCATGAAAATTGAAAATGTCGACAAAATGTTTGCAGCAGCATTCATTCAGCACCACAATATCAATGGTGTCTCTCCGGAACAGCTTATCTCTAAAATCCATGATAAGCAGAGGAAGGACGCGAGTCATCTCAGAATTGGCATGACTTTAGTCATCACCGGTTTGGTCGTTCTGATTACTACGGCAACAGTGGTGCACTTCATTGTTTGGGCACGCTCTGAAACATTGGGGGTTGGCGCAGTGGGCTTAGCATTCCCCCTAGTTATGATTGGCCTTGCCTTCAACCTAACAATCGGCTACAAGGTAGGAAGTCCAGAAAAAACCTTCCTGGAAGCACTTGAAAAACTCGAGGAAGTTGGCGCCAAATGCAAAAACATTGGGAAATTCCAAACGCCCTGCGTAACCCTCGGCTCGTGGCCACTAACAAAGGGCCTCCTGGAGGGGAGACTATACGAGGGTGGTTTAAAAATTTTCCACCTAGAGCCCCTCGCACAAAAATATTGCGAGGTGAGCGAACTTGTCATCATGTTGCAAACGCAATTGAGCGCCTTGCATGCTGCAGGTCAACCATTTGGGCCCAACTTGGTAAAGGAAAGGAAGGACTACTTCCCGAAGGGATAGCCTCGATTCACCACACTCATACACGCCGCCCATGGACCTCGAGTCTACGGGCGGTATTTTTTTGTAATCTAAATAAGAACCTTTTTTATGCCTAGTTTTTCAGCCTGCTCATACTCCCACTTCGCGCCGGTTGAAGTTTCCCATCCGGGCATAAACCAAATTTTGGCAATTTTACCTGATTTAAATAGGGGCAAGAAAAAATCCTCGAGAATCGGCATGTAGTAGCCTTTATAATCTTTTGAAAATTCTGTAATTTTATTTTCGAACGGCAGTTGGTCGAACACGTTCTCCCCATGCATTTCAAGGTGCGCAATTGCCTCAGCAAAAAGTTCTAAATTTTTCTCCAGTGAACCCGCACCACCAGTTGATATCGGCCCAGACACGAGACTAACCGGCTTTGGCATTGAGTCAATAATGTCGTAGGCAACCACAAGCAAATCAGCAAAATTTTCTGCTTTTTTAAGCGTTTCGTAATGCTTGGCGGTCCAATGGTTGCTATTTGCCATTTTTTCGATATGACTTTTTAATTTCTAGATACTTTTTTGTTGCAAGACCATCCCCTGCTGACCGCTGCTTCATAAGTTTCGCCGGATACTTTTTGTCCGCAAATGCCAGTTTGTCTTTGATAATTTCATCAACATCCAAATTAAATAAGAGCGACATCTGCAGAGCATACACAAAAACATCCGCTAGCTCAGCTTTTATGTCCGCCAGTTTTTCTGGATCATTTTTAATTTCAGCAACAGACGGACTGGCCCACTGGAATAATTCCAAAAGCTCAGCCGCCTCAATTGAGATTGACTTGGCAACGTGATCCGGCAACTGTGTGTGCCAATCGCGATCAGCTACAAATTTTCTCACCTGCTCCTGGCTCTTGTTCATTGAGCCCTATTGTACCCCTCCCGCTTTAATATTTCCAATTTATTCCTTGCACCTCGATTGTACCCACCGAGCTTTCCATCCGACCGAATTACCCTATGACAGGGTATTTTTGGGTCAAAATTGGTCGAGAGTACAGCGCCGACCGCCCTTGCAGCCATTGGCTTACCTGCGAGGCGAGCAACCTCTCCATAAGTCAAAACCTTCCCAGCAGGAATTTTAGAAACAACGTGAAATACTTTTTCTTTAAAATTGCTCGTGGCCATACCTAGGCTGTTGGAGGACATAAAAATGTACTCTCCTGAACCGCCTTATCTATAGATTCAGTGCTCAGACCTATTCCTGTAAGCGCCGCCTTTTGATCTCGTACGTTTCTACACAACACAACACCTTTTTCCATTAGATTTCTTTTTTCCATTACAGAAAGAGATGTAAGGCAGGTTATCGGATGAAGTCCTGCATCCTCGATCATGTCGTGAAGATTACCCACCTTTGGATAGTTCCAACCGATAAGTTTCGTACCGGCACACTCACTGTATTGAATGGCTTTTTCAGTAAAATTGGTATTAGTTATAAGCAAACCCTCATCAAGCGGTCGCGAACGTCCATACAAAAATTTCTTACCCTTTAAATCATCGTAACGAGCCTTAATATAGAGTGCCACCTTTAGATCGGATTTTAGACCGAGCTCGTTATGAAATTTAGCCTCTGCCATTATCAGCTTGTTTTCATTCCAAGCAACGACATCTACCTCATGACTAACACATGTACCGTCTACCATCTGGTCGGTTAAAGTTTCAAAACCTTTTGCTTTATAGAGCTCGGCCACAAATTTTTCAAACGGAAATCCGGATGGCCCGAGATCAGCAATTGCTCGCTTGAGAGAATAGCGTGCGGAAACTGGTCGCTCAAATTTATGGAGTAACTCAAACGCGTGATGATAAATGGCAGAGGTGCTCATTCCATCTTCAATTTCGTGAGAAATATGTCTACCGATCTTTTCAAAGACCTCTGGTGAAGCTCCTGCTCTAGCGAGCGAGCTCAAAAGTTTGTCGACACTAAACTCCTCCTTGGTACCGTCATTTTTAACAATAAAAACTTTTTTGTCGGACATCCCGGTATTATATAACAATCCCTCCTGCAAGGCACTGGTCGCCCTTGTATATAACAATTGACTGCCCTGGAGCTCCCCCATCCTGAGTATCACTAAAAGAAACGGTGGCAGTTTTACCGCCTCTTTTAATTTCTAGGGTGCATTTTTGCAAAACCTGGCGATACCGAAGACGGGCAGTAAGGCCGGTATGCGGGAGTGTTCCATCACCTAGCCAATTTAACCGCTCAAGCTTAAAAACTTTTCGAGAATCACCTGCTAAGCTAGCACGAGGATTATTGGAGACAGTTAGGATGTTCTCTTTTATATCCTTGGCTATAACGTAGTACGGCATGTCGCCCGGTGTTTTCTTAGTAATGGTAAAACCACGACGTTCGCCCACCGTAAAAAAAGGCGCGCCGTCGTGATACCCAATGGCCAGACCATTTTCATTTAGAACCTTGCCTTGTTTTGGTTTTATATATTTTTTCAGAAATTCTTTAACATCGATTTTCCCGAGGAAGCAGAGTCCTTGACTGTCTTTTTTATCAGCAGTAACAAGCCCAAATTTTTTCGCCAATTTTCGAACCTCCGGCTTTTCGATATTTCCGACTGGGAACAAAATATGGGAGAGCTGTTCTTTTTTAATTTGCCACAAGAAATAGCTCTGGTCCTTGTTGCCATCGCACGCAGCACGTAACTCGTAACCTGAAGCACACGGCTGATTTTGTTTTTTCTGCTCCGTGCTACGTGCTCCATGCTCCATGATTTGAGCATAATGTCCTGTAGCAACAAAATCCGCCCCTTGCTTCATTGCCCAATTGTAAAACCCGCCAAACTTCACGTGTTTGTTGCACATAACATCCGGGTTCGGCGTTCGACCGAGCTTGTACTCTCGAATCATGTAATCTGCCACCTCTTTTTTGTATTCTTTTTCTAGGTTAAGGGTTTGAAATGGAATACCAAGTTTTGCACACACACGCATTGCGTCGAGCCTGTCTTCCTTCCATGTGCATTCTATCCAATCTGGTTGCCAGACCTTAATAAAAACCCCGTGCACGTTATACCCGGCTTTTTTGAGCAACGCAGCCGAAACCGAGGAGTCCACCCCGCCGGACAGGCCAACAAATACCTTCTTTTTTACCATTTTACCTTTCGCCATCGCCACTTTATACCATAAAAAAATCCCAAAAGCTTGCGCTCGTGGGACACTAAAAAATCAGTGCTTGGTTACGGGATCTGCGCCGCCCGGACCCAAAGCTGTCGGGTAAGTTCAAGCACATCGGGCCCTGGAGCAAAACCGAGCAGCGAGCCGGTGAATCCAATGCCTAGCACCCAGCCGACATCATTGTAATTTTTGCCCGTTGCCCGAGCCAAAACACAACACCTGGGATTGGCTAAATTGAAGCCATGCTCGAGAACGCCAGGCGACCAGCTGAAATTGCGTTGCTCAAGAAAGATGACACCTCGCAGGACCGCTTCGCGCGCATGTTCAAACCGATCATTGGTTACCCCAGGAACAGTGAAGTGCTGCAATTCGAGGACCATCATCATGGCCTGGATTCGTTCGAACCGCGTAGTGCGATGAACAGGATCGAGAACAACGGGAGGAGCCGACAGTGTGGTTGTCATAGCAATAGTCCAGTAACATTTTTTGTTGACCAACTACAGTTATAGTAGCTCGCTAAAAATTAAATGCAAGCGTACACCTCTCCTTTTATATTTGCGCTATAGCAAAATTTATTTGAGATACTTCTCCTTGTTTACCACATGCTCCGCAAAAGTTTTTGCATAGTGCATATTACCCCGAACATCCGATAGGTAGTAGAAATACTCCGTCTTAATAGGATTAACTGCGGCTGTCAAAGAATCGAGGCCAGGATTATTGATAGCACCCGGCGGCAGGCCCCTGTATAAATAGGTATTGTATGCGGAATCAAATTTTAAATCCTTTGTCGTAAGCTGAAAAGTATTTTTACCAATAATATATTGAAACGGCGCATCTACCTGAAGAGGCATACCGATAGACATCCGCTTCCACAAAATACCGGCGACAATTTTTCTGGTCTCAGTGGTTCGTGCCTCTGCCTCTAAAATCGAAGCCATCACTATAATATCTTTAAGGGGTTTTTTGAATGCAGTGATTCCGGAAGTAATGCTTTTTATTTTTAATTCAAAATTTTCCTTAAGCGTGTCGACAACCTGTTGTGGTTTAACATGAGGAAGAAACAAATATGTGTCAGGAAAAAGGTGCCCCTCTAATGGTTTGGCCAATTTCAAAAAATCCTCCGTATTAAAATCAATTAGTTCCGCGGAAAGGAGAACAGACATTTGAGATGTAGTAATACCTTCTGGAAATGTCAGACGTATCGAGGTCAATCCAAAATTCCCACTTGTCATACGCGAGGCAACAGAAAATACATTGGCGGGCTTCTCAAACAAATAGTCGCCGGCTAATACACCTCTCTGCCCCGCTCTCATAATTACCGCGATGCGAAACCAGAAAGGAGATTTAATCACCTTTTGCTCAAAAAGCTTTTGCGCTATTTGATTCAGCCCCGCATTGGCTTCAACTGTCGTAACTATTCTAACCGGAAATTTTGCTGGGGCCTTCAGGTACAAAAAATAAAATACAGTACCTAGAAATACAATCGACAACATTGCAAGAAGCCATACATAGACACGCTCACGACGCATAGCAAGCTGTTCCTCGATAAGTCGGCGTATAAAATTCTGATCAAGAGCCATGGTGAGTTTGGAATTTGGGCTCTAAATTAAATAGGTAGATTGGCTGGTGCTTCAACACGCTTCGAAGGCAATCTCGTAAACCCTGGCGTACCAACAGCGCTTCCAGGAAAGTGGTAAATTGTAGCCAGCTCCTCTGTATTCAGAATGATCGGTGAAGCCTCAAAATTTTTAAACGGCGGTTGGAAAAACGATCTCAGTTTAAACGCTTCAAGCATTTCCTGTTCTGCATGAGTACGTCTAATCCTGCGAAAATCTTGCCATGGATAATCAAAGTCAGTAAACCAGCCCAATTTGAAACCGTTCACATCATCATTTGAGCTGTACTGGCGAAACGTAGCGATAAGTCCAGTAATACTGATTGGGTTAAATGCCTCCTTCTTAGCAATATATAAACCGCGAACACATGCCTCAAAGGGAAATTTTGACACACTCCGTTCAAGCGCAGCGATTGTGTTCTGCTGACCTTTTGTGGGGTTGGGCATTCCGGGAAATTCAGAACCAGGTCTTTCGAGAGTTGCCTCTTTTCGAATCTTCTCAATTTCATGCTTCACGTGATGCTTCCAATCTGCTTTTTCGAAAAGGATGGCATCATTCTTCAGGTTCTGTTTACGATGTGCCTGAATAATAATTTGTATCCAAGCCTGCTCACCCCTTTTTAGTGAGCCGAGATATTCCAAAACAGAGGTCATTGGATCAATCTTAAATTCCTCCTTAGGATCTTGATCCAAACCATAATCAACGTAGGTTTTAATGGGATAAATACTTTCCTTTGTAAATTTAAAATATGTCGCCCACATAGGCAAATTCACCGGATCGCAGTGCGCCCAGATCATATAATCCTCCGCCTCATGAATTTCAATCGTCGGGTACTGGGCATACAACTGAGCCTCAATCATATTTCGCCATTTTTTGTGAGACCAAATGAAAAATTTAACCTGCCCGTCAATAGATGCGATTTCAAAAGAAAACCATGGCCGGACCTTACCTTTCCAATAAAGCTCTGAGAAGGTTGCGGAGCCCGTCTGATAGAGCGAGGTAAAGAATATCTCCATCGCCAAAGGTGACTTAAAGGTCTCCTTCGGCACCTTAACCTCGAGTAAAACGGAACCGGCTGATTGCACAAAATCGGCACGGATGTACGCCATCCATTGCCTGAAAAAAATAAACAAAAACATAATTGGGCCCCACACTGGTGAAGAAATATACAGAACGTTAAAGAATAGCGTAAACTGAGGGAATGAGACCAAAAAACTTCTCCCAAAAATTATCACTACTAATAGCACAACAACAACCCCGATCACCAACCAAATAACGCTGTAAATTAGGTCAACAAAATAAAAAAAGTACTGCTTGAGCATGCAAATATAATACCTTAATCGACAAGGTTTAGAAAGTGGAAAAAGAATAGCCCCGGCACTCTCGCGCCGGGGCTATTCTTTTTGGTTGTCTTAGGCAGCTTGGTACAAACCTTCCTTAGTTTTAGTAAAATACTTCTGATTCTGTAAGTTGACTATGATTGTGTTCTCTTTAACGTATCGCTCCTTCAAAACCTTATCAATAACCTGCTCTCGATTAAGAGGGCCGTTGCTCTCAAGTACCTTTCGTATGACATCCTTTACTACACCGGACATATAACCCCACTCAGCAAGCGCGTAAAGCCCTCGTCCAACAAGCACAAATCGTGGATCCTTGATCAATTCATTATGAGTTGTGGCAATATGAGCCTTCTTTCCAAAAAGTTTCTCAATTGATTTGGCAACCTCACGAAAATGAATCGGTGAACCATGTCGGCGAATCACGAGAAAAGCGTAATCACGCATACCCTTGGCTCGAATGTTCGGTGAGGCAGTTAGTCCCCACTCACCCAAAGGATTTTTACCTATGGTCTTTGAGAGTTCTAACCATCGCTTAATAACATCCTGATTTGATTTGTAATCGTCAGAAATATCCTCGACGTGTGTTAAAAATGAAGCGATTATGTCTAGCTCTGAAACCAAATCCTTGTTGGAAAGATTTTTATACAATTTGTGAAGAGCCTCATGAACCTTTTTTGCTAAAGAATCATTTACATGCCAGCGATGTTTAAAATGATCGTCCTCCTTCTCTTTCTTAAACGGCGTACCTAAAACCAATAAAAGCTGAATATGATTCTGGGCGCTCTTATCCTTGGAAACATAGTTAAGTAAATCATCCTCGCCTATTATTCCCCCCAATTTGTGAAATAGAGCCTCCAATTCTGAAAATATGTGCTTTTCTTTAATAAATGAATCGGCTCGTTTAATACTGTGAATAGCGTAGCTCTCAATCTGACGAACACGCTCTCGTGTGATACCGTACTTTTTTCCAATAGACTCGAGTGTCATGCGGCGAGAGTCCTTTCCCAAACCATAACGGCTGACAATAACGTCGCGTGCGCGATCGGGCAAGACAGCGAGAAGCCTCTTTGCTACCTGCTTTGGATTGAATGTAATTACGTTCATTGATTTGTTAATAATAGCCACATTAATAGACTTGTTGCATAATTAAGATACTATCTTTTTATCATTACTGACAGTTTAAGTCAAGTTAGTAATTTTGTCAACAACATTATACAACACATCAATAATTACACCACAATGTTAATCAACCTACCTTTTACATAAATTACCTTTTTTACTGGCTTGTCCAATACCCATTTTTTTACTTCCTCTGCAGCAAGCGCCTTTTGTGTAACCTCCGTTTCAGATAATTCGCCAAAAATGTCTATACTTGCTCGCACTTTACCATTCACTTGAATGACCAAGACTCCACTTCCTTGCTCGGCAAGAGCCATATCATACACCGGCCACGACTCGGTATGAATTGATTTTTTGTGACCTAACAATGACCATAATTCATCGGTAATATGGGGAGCAAAAGGGGCAAGTAATTTCAAAAATGCTTCATAATGATCCCGGGAAAGATCGGTGGTTTTTTCAAATTCATTCAAGAGAATCATAAGGGCGCTCACTGCAGTGTTAAATCGCATAGCCTCAATGTCCTCACCAACCTTTTTAACCGTCTTGTGAAGAACTATTTCTAATTTTGAATTTGGGGTTTCGGATTTGTATGGAACTTGTTTCTTGGAATTTGGGATTTGCGTTTTCTCAAAAAGTTTCCAAATTTTTTCAAGAAAACGCCTTGGTCCCACCATGCTCTCGGTTGACCACGCAATGTTCTGGTCAAAAGGCCCCATGAACATTTCATATAGTCTAAGGGTATCGGCACCGAATGTCTTGATCAGCTCATCAGGATTGACCACGTTCCCGACTGACTTAGACATCTTTACCCCGCCTTCGCCCAAAATTAGACCGTGGGAGGTACGTTTCTGGTATGGCTCACTCGTCGGTACCAATCCACAATCATAAAGAAACTTGTGCCAGAATCGCGAATACAAAAGGTGAAGGGTCGTATGCTCCATACCACCGTTATACCAGTCCACAGGAGTCCAATAATCAAGAAGAGCCTTTGACCATTGACTATTGACCTTTGACCTGGTGAATAATTTTGAATGCATTACATAGGCAAGATAATACCAGGAAGAACCGGCCCAGTTTGGCATCGTGTCGGTTTCTCGGCGAGCGTTGCCTTTACACTTTGGACATTTCACATTCACCCATTTTGAAATCGAGGCGAGTGGAGATTCCCCGGTATCGGTTGGCTTATAATTTTTAACGTTAGGAAGTTTAACCGGCAAATCTTTTTCTGGCACAGGGACAATGCCACACTTTTCACAATGTACTACAGGAATAGGCTCCCCCCAATAGCGCTGACGTGAAAAAATCCAGTCGCGGAGTTTAAAAGTGGTAACTATTTTCCCACCAATAAATTCAGTAATTTTCTTTTTCGCCACCTCGTTTCCCAAACTACTAAATTTGCCGGAATGTAGAAGAAGTCCGTCTATGGTGAGCGCTTTCTCGACCTGCAACTGGTCCCATAGGAATTTTTGATGAACCGGAACTAATTTTTCACGCACTTGAGACTGTGGAACCCAAACAAGGGTGTGGATTTTCTGCTCTCTTTCCTCGATTTTTCCC
>JBBTUO010000022.1:0-6309 GCA_038063715.1 Patescibacteria group bacterium
ATGTGGCAAAAGAGGCTATCAGCCGTTATATTGATTATCGCAGCGCTTGCCGTCGGCTATTTTGCTGATATTAGAATTTCTAAAGCACCGGAATTTCCATATGTTTCTCTTGGGGTCACCCATGCCAATTACAAGCTTGGTCTTGATCTAAACGGCGGTACTCACCTCGTATACAAAGCCGACACATCAAAGCTTTCCGGCTCGGACGTTGGTGATGCCATGACCGCTCTAAAAGATGTGATTGAACGACGCGTCAATCTTTTTGGTGTTTCCGAACCAATTGTACTGACTGAAAAGGGTGGGGTAATCGGAGGAGGTGAAGACAGGCTTGTTGTGGAATTGCCAGGAGTTACTGATATTGATAAGGCTGTAGCACTTATCGGCGCCACACCTACTTTGGAATTTAGATTGGTAAAAGAAACTCAAGGTATGACTGAAGAGGCGGTCAAGGCACTCCCGCCGGACGAATTATTTATTCCGACAGGACTTAACGGTCGTTACCTGACTAAGGCTCGAATGGATTTTGATCAGAATACGGGTGAACCAAAAGTTGTTCTGACATTCAATGCCGAAGGTCAGAAATTGTTTGCGAAAATTACAAAGGAAAATATTAATCGTATTCTTGCCATTTTCCTGGATGATCAGCCGATTTCCACTCCGGTCATTCGTGATGAGATTACTTCAGGGGATGCAATTATTTCTGGAGGTTTCAAAATCGCCGAAGCAAAGGAGCTTGCTCGTAATTTAAACTACGGCGCTTTACCTGTGCCAATCGAGCTTGTCGGTACCCAAACAATCGGGGCTTCACTAGGAGAGAATGCTCTCGCTGCTGGTGTTAAGTCCGGTATCATCGCATACCTCATCATCGCGTTGTTCTTGGTTATCTGGTACAGACTTCCAGGCCTCGTGGCGGTTGTGTCTCTATTGATGTATGTTTTCTTGAACCTTATTATTTTCAAGTTTTTGATAACGCTGACCGCCGCTGGTATAGCTGGATTTATACTTTCAATGGGTATGGCTGTGGACGCAAATATTTTGATTTTTGAAAGAATGAAGGAAGAGCTCCGACTTGGCCGATCGCTTCCTGATGCCGTGCGAGAAGGTTTTGCGCGCGCATGGACTTCAATTCGCGATAGTAACCTTTCAAGTATTATTACTGCAATAATTTTGTACGGATTTGCTTCGACATCACTTATCAAAGGCTTTGCCCTTGTGTTCTTTATTGGTGTGGTAACCAGCATGTTTACGGCAATTGTTGCTTCACGAACACTGCTTGCCGCGCTTGGTACGAAAGGAGAGACCAAATTTGCGCGATTCTTGTTCGGTAGTGGAATTTCAAAATAAAAAACATGTATATTGTAAAATACAGAAAAATATTCTACGCAATCTCCGGAATTTTGATGCTCGGTTCGCTTGTTGCCATGTTTGTATGGGGACTTAAGCCGGGTATTGATTTCAAGGGGGGCTCGGTGATTGAGGTTGAATACACAAATACTCGTCCCGAAGTTTCAGTAGTGCGCGAAGCCCTTTCCCCACTTTCTTTGGGTGAATCAATTCGTCCAACAGGGGATCGCGGTTACATTATTCAACTCAAAACTATTACTGAAGTCGAGCGGGCATCCTTGGTAAAAGCACTTTCACCAAAGGCTACCGACACTCTCGAGGTAAAGCGTTTTGATTCTATCGGTCCTCTTCTCGGAGCCGAAGCTTTGTCAAAGTCTCTCGTTTCCATTGTTCTGGTCCTTCTTGCCATAGTAATTTTCGTCACATTCGCCTTTCGAAAAGTGTCCGAACCGGTGGCATCTTGGAAGTATGGCCTCATCACTATTTTTGCACTTTTGCACGATGTTTTGGTGCCCGCCGGTGTTTTTGCTGCACTAGGACATTTTCAGAGTGTTGAGGTGGACACACTCTTTGTGACGGCACTTCTGGTTATCCTCGGTTTTTCAGTGCACGATACGATTGTGGTGTTTGACCGAGTGCGCGAAAATCTTAGAATGTCCCATGTGAACCGCAGCAAGAAAACATTTGAAACAATTGTCGGCGACAGTATTAGTCAGACCTTTGTTCGTTCAATCAACACTTCTTTGACCACACTTTTGTCTCTGGCCGTTTTGTATTTTGTGGGACCGGAAATCACTAAAAATTTCTCTTTGGCGCTTTTGATTGGAATAGTGGTGGGTACATACTCCTCAATTTTCCTTGGTTCACCGCTTTTGGTTACTGTTGAAAAGTGGCAGAATCGATCTAAGTAAACTTGACATTTTTTTCAGTTTTGTCTAATATCAAATAATCATGAAATTGAGCACCCTTAACCTTCTAGGTTTGCTACTTCTACCAAATAACGGTGGAGATCTTGCCCGTGCTCACAAAGTAGATTCAAGAAGTTAGATTCAAGAATCAAGAATGTGGATACAAGCCAGCTCTTCACCCGAAGAGCTGGCTTTCGTTTACCTTGTGGTAAAAAGGAAAGTGATCTTTGAGAAAATGCAGTTACAGTCAACAGTCAACCACCGCTACATATGATGAAAAATCCCTCCGGCAAGTATTGTCCGTTTCCCCAGATTGCTCTGCCGAATCGAGAATGGCCAGGCAAGGTGATTACCACGGCACCCTTTTGGTGCAGCGTGGACTTGCGTGACGGCAATCAAGCGCTCGCTGTGCCGATGAATGTGGGTCAGAAGCTCGAGATGTTTCAGATGCTGGTCAAACTCGGTTTCAAAGAGATTGAGATTGGTTTCCCGTCCGCTTCCAACACGGATTTTCGGTTTACTCGGCTTCTCATTGAAGGGGGGCACATTCCGGACGACGTGACCATTCAGGTTCTGGTTCAGGCTCGTAAGGATTTGATCGAAAGAACCTTCCAGTCACTTGTTGGCGCAAAGCGTGTGATTATTCACATGTATAACTCGACCTCACCCGCCCAGCGTCGCGTCGTCTTCGGCAAGTCGAAGGACGAGATTAAGGCTCTGGCCGTTACGGGTGCAAAGCTGATTAAAGATCGCCTCCATCGCCTCAAAGGGACAGACGTGACGCTCCAATACTCGCCGGAAAGTTTCTCGGCGACAGAAGTGGAATACGCCAAGGAAGTTTCCGAGGCTGTTATGGATGTGTGGCAGCCGACACCCACACGGAAGATGATTTTGAATCTTCCATGCACGGTTGAGGTTGCGACGCCGAATGTCTATGCGGATCAGATTGAGTGGATTTGTCGCAACATTAAGAACCGTGACTGTCTCATCATCAGTTTGCATACGCATAACGATCGTAACACCGGCACTGCCGCAACCGAACTGGGCTTGCTCGCCGGCGCGGATCGTGTCGAAGGCACGCTCTTTGGCAACGGCGAGCGCACGGGGAATCTCGACATTGTTACGGTCGCGCTGAACCTCTACACGCACGGCATTGATCCGGGGCTCGACTTCAGTGATCTTGCCGCCGTGCGTCAAATGTATGAGAGGACGACCGGTATGACCGTTCCTGCACGTCACCCTTATGCGGGCGAACTGGTGTTTACCGCCTTTAGCGGTTCGCATCAGGACGCCATCAAGAAAGGGCTGGCTGAGTGGGATAAGGGTGGACGCAAGCACTGGGATGTGCCGTATCTTACTGTTGACCCGCGCGACCTCGGTCGCGCATATCACGAAGTCATTCGTGTAAATGGTCAATCGGGCAAAGGTGGTGTCGCATATCTTCTTGAGACTGAGTTTGGTCTCGAGTTGCCAAAGGACATGCAACGTGAGTTTGGTCCCATCGCCAACGATCTGGTGGATCAACTTGGTCGTGAAGTTAAAGGGGAGGAGCTCAAGGCGATGTTCTGGAAGGAGTATGTGGAGCGCAATAGTCCGCTCGCGCTTGAACATTTCGCTTCCGAAAACAACGGCACCTGTTCTTGTGTTGCCAGGGTCTTCTTTGGAGGCAGCGTGCATGAGGTCGAGGCCTCTGGTAACGGTCCTGTTGACGCCTTTGTTCGTGCGCTCATCAGTCAGTTGCGAGTTCCGCACTTTGCTGTGCAGGCTTACGTTGAGCACGCCCTCGAGGCGGGTGAGGAATCGAAAGCTATTGCTTATGTGCAAGTTGAACGAGATGGCAAAACTTGGTGGGGGGCTGGTGTTGACACAAACATCGAGCTTGCTGCTGTTAGGGCCGTCCTCAGCGCACTCAACCGAGCTAACATTGTTCCAGCGTAACTGCATTCAGTTGATTCACACCGTTCGCGTATTCCGCGGGCGGTTTTTTCTTGCCCGACTTTGTTTCCTTAGGAGCTTTCTTAAGCGACTTAGGAAACAAGAAGCACCCTTGTGGTGATTTTTGCCCACGGTACCCCGTGGTTGCAATTAATTGAGCACGTCGAGTATTCTCGACGCTGAAACTTTCACTTACCGCAATACTTTGACTTTTCTGGTGCACTTTGCTAATTTAGTAGCAATGGAATTCCGAATAAACAGCATCATTATTGGCATTATTATTACCAAATCAAACGGTGGAGATCTCACTCGTGCCTCTTTCTAAAAACTACCAACTACTCACTACTAACTAGAAAAAGATACAAGCCAGCTCTTCACCCCGAAGAGCTGGCTTTCGTTTACCTGAGTGGGTAGATAAGAAAGCCGGCTGTTACGGGGACGGAAGTGCGTTAGTTTTTTGAAAGATCAATACTGTTATGAAACACAAACTAGGCAGTCTTGTCGAAGAAGCGATGGTCCGGCTCACAGGGGTTGTTCCGAGAACACCTCTGGAGTTTAATCCCTATCTGTCAAGGCTTTACGGTGCAGATGTCCTCTTCAAAAGGGAAGATAGAGGGTTGGGACGGTCATTTAAATCGCGAGGATCATTTAATCGAATCTCACTGTTGGATTCAGGTGAGCGACATAGGGGGGTTGTCTGCGCAAGCGCAGGGAATCACGCTCAGGGCGTCGCTCTGAGCTGTCAAAGGCTCGAGATCAAAGGGTGGATTTACATGCCCAAAAACACCTCACCTCAAAAAATTGCTCGGGTGAAAGATCTGGGTGGGAAATGGGTGTCACTTGTGCTTGTTGGTGAGACGTATGATGAAGCTTGCGTTCACGCGCGCGCATTTACCACCAGAACAAACAAAGTTTTCATTCATCCGTTCGATGACCTTAATGTTATCGCGGGACAAGGAACTGTTGCTCTCGAAATTTTGGAGCAACTTCCTGCGGGACATCGTCTTGATTTCCTCCTCACTACGGTTGGTGGTGGGGGTCTTATCGCCGGCACCGGCGGTTATTTAGAATCAAGAAGCCCCAAGACGAAACTGATTGGTGTAGAGCCTTCCGGCGCTCCCTCTATGTCGAGGGCACTGGCAGCCGGCAAGGTGGTAACTCTTGAAAAGATGGACACATTTGTTGGGGGCGCTGCAGTGAGAACTGTCGGGGCTCTTACATTTGAAATCGCTAGGCCACTAATCAGTCAGGTGGTTTTGGTTGATGAGGGTAGAGTGTGTCAAGAGATGGTCAGGCTCCATCAGCAGGAGGGTATCGTTACCGAACCGGCGGGCGCCTTGACAGTCGCTGCCCTCGAACAGATCAAGTCCCGGATCAGGGGAAAAACCGTGGTCTGTGTCATTAGTGGTGGCAATCAAGACATCAACCAATGGCCTGAGATTACCAGGCGCAGTCTTGTGTATCAGGGTCTCCGGCAGTATTTCATCATCGAGCTATCACAGCGACCTGGCGAACTCAAGGCCTACCTCAATAAGGTCCTTCAGCGCGATGATGACATTACTCTGTTGAGATACCAGAAACATGACGATCAGGGGAGTGGCTTGGTGCTCATCGCTGTTGATCTTGGTGACAAAAAGGAGTTGGGGTCGTTGCTCAGGCATATGAGCAAAATGGGTCTCACCTACGAACACCTAACGGGGAACAGCCGGATGTTTCGTTTGCTTGTTTCGTAACGGGGTTAGTTCACCCGCTCCAGGTTTCTGGGGCGGTTTTTCTTGCTTAATTTGGCTATTCCTCGCTATCTTGCCTATATGGTTGACAGCGATTTGTTTATGTATATAATAGTCCCTACGCTCTGAAAGGCAGGGTGAGCTGTTTGACAGTTGAAATATTGAGAATGTATGTATGTTAAATCATATGTGCAAGTCAACACAAATTTATTTAAAAATAATTTCATTCGTTTGGTAAATAGCAATTCACCAAACGGACAACAAGCTTTGCTCAAACTCTTTCGGCTTCACTTCAAAAAACAGTTAATACTATTTTTTGTTTTGTTCCGTTCACTTTTATTAAGAGTTTGATCCTAGCTCAGGATGAACGCTGGCGGCGTGGATAAGGCATG
>JBBTUO010000023.1:0-24882 GCA_038063715.1 Patescibacteria group bacterium
CATGTCTGTAGACGATAAGCAAAAAGGCCACTTGCATCCGATTTCTCGGGCAATTTTTGAGGTAAAGACAATTTTTGCTGAGCTTGGTTTTGCCGTGGCGACAGGGCCAGAAATGGAGAATGAGTTTTATAACTTTGATGCCCTGAATATTCCGAAGGATCATCCCGCACGGGATATGCAGGATACTTTTTGGTTGAAAGAACAAAAAGGGGATTCTGAAAGGAAATTACTCCGCACTCACACATCACCGGTGCAGATTCGGTATATGCAGAATCACAAGCCACCCATTAGAATTATTGCCCCAGGCAAGATTTTTCGTAATGAAGCGACGGACACCACCCATGAGGCGCAATTTTTTCAGGTGGAGGGGCTATATATAGACAAAGAGGTGAGCATGGCGCATTTGAAAGGTACGCTCCTGTATTTTTTGAAAAAGTTTTTTAATGATGAAAACATTGAGGTGCAGTTTCGTCCCAGCTATTTCCCATTTACCGAACCGTCGGCCGAAGTATTTATGAAGTGGAAGGGGAAGTGGCTCGAGGTTGGTGGTTCAGGTCTTGTACATCCTAATGTTCTTAAATCTGCTGGCGTGGCCGAGGGTTATACAGGTTTTGCCTTTGGAATGGGTCTTGATCGCCTCGTAATGCTTAAAACTGGAGTCCCTGATGTCCGCATGATGTATAACGGCGATTTGAGGTTGGTTAATCAGTTCTAACATGTCAATTTACGATAAGGTGGTTGAATATGTTGATACTGCATTTAAGGGCAAACAGAAGAGGCATTTTGAGCGCGCTGTTTATTGGCTAGAAAAGTTTTCTCCTATTTTTTCAGAAGCGCACAAGATTGCAGCATATTCTCATGATATTGAACGAGCGTTTAGAGATAAAGATAAAAATGTACCAGAGAATTATTTAGATTTGGATTTTTTAGAACACCCTTCTGAAACTGGCGCAGATATAATGAGTCAATTTTTAATTGAGAATAATGCAAGGGCGAATGATGTACAAAAAGTTATACATCTTATTTCTAAACACGAGGTTGGCGGGGACGCAGAGCAGAACGCTTTGATGGACGCAGATTCTGTTAGCTTTTTTGAAACTAACGCTGAAATGTTTGTTAAGGAAAAGGCACCTCATGAGGGGGTTGAAAAGGTAAAGGAAAAACTGGATTGGATGTTTAACCGTATTAGTACTGATGAACATAAAAAATTCGCCAAGATAAATTACGATAAATGGATTTCTGAGTTGGTAAAAAGTGAGAAAAAATAATTATGAAAATTTCCTACAACTGGCTTCAGGCATATTTTGAAAAACCGCTACCAGCGCCGGAAAAATTGGCGGAGCTGATTTCGTTTGGATTTTCTGAGGTGGAGAGCGTTGAAAAAAAAGGCGATGATTTTGTGTTTGATGTGAAGGTATTGCCAGACCGCGCTTGCTACGCGCTGTCGCACCGAGGTTTTGCGTACGATGTATCAGCGTTTCTTGGTGTACCAAAAAAGACTGTTGAATATCCTCAACCGGAAGTCAAAAAAACTCGGCCAGTCTCTGTTCGTGTCGAGGCGCCCGAGCTTTGCGCTCGTTATATGGCCGTCGTAGTTGAAAATATCACACCAAAGGAACAGACATGGGCAAAAGAGCATTTGGAGGCCGTGGGACAGCGTTCTGTTAATCCGATTGTAGACGGTGCAAATATTGTGATGTTTGATCGCGGTCAGCCATTACACGCGTTTGATGCCGACAAGGTTGTAGGTGGAATTGTAGTACGCCGAGCGAAAGCAGGCGAGAAAATTACAACTCTCGATAATCGCGAGGTGAATTTGGATGAATCAGTTTTGATTATCGCCGATCAGGAATCTCCACTCGCCATTGCCGGTATTAAAGGTGGCAAAAAAGCCGAAGTAACTAGTGCGACGAAAAATTTGATACTTGAATCAGCTAGTTTCGATGCGTCGTATGTTCGGAAGGCTTCAGAACGGCTTGGTATTAAAACTGATGCCTCCAAGCGATTTGAAAACCGATTCTCGGCCGATTTAGCCAGGAAGAGTCTCGGCGATTTTGTGGCGTATCTTTTCGAGATGGATAAAAACATTTCAGTGGGCGAAACTTTTGACTGGTATCCAAATCCAGTGCAAGTAAAAAAGATTCAGATTACTCCAGATTATATTTCAGCAAAATTGGGGATGAAACTTTCTGACGATGTCATTGAGGATTCCTTAGCGCGTCTTTTGATTGGCGTAGGAAAGGCGGGTGGGGAATGGACACTTACTCCTCCCGTATTTCGTGCTGATCTCGTTATACCAGAAGATATCGCCGAAGAAGTTGGGCGAATTGTGGGTTATGAAAAAATTCCCACTACACTTCCACCAAAAGTGTCGGGGAACCTTGAGACACCAAAAGAATTTTATTACGAATGGAAAATTCGGGAAGTTTTAGTGAATGCGGGTTTTTCTGAGATTTTGACTTCGTCATTTTCAAGCAAGGGAAGTGTGGCGATTTTGAAGCCCTTGGCGGCTGATAAGTCCTACGCTCGCCCTGATTTGCGGGGGAGCTTTACTGAAGCACTTAAAATGAACTCATTAAACTCGGCGCTTTTTGGAAGCGACGAGGTCCGAATTTTTGAAATTGGCCGAGTATTTACGAAGGATGGTGAACGAACGGCTCTTGCAATAGGGTACAGTGGAGCAAAAAAGAAGGTTGCCGCGGCACTTTCCGAGGCGGTTGCAGTAATTTCAGAAAAGCTCGGCGCAACTATTTCTGGCGAAACCAAAGACGGAGTTTTCGAATGCGTGCTAGATTCAGCACTTACCAAGCTGCCCGAGCCAAAAAGTTGGGACATTTCAATTCCAGCATCTGTGTCTGAAAAATACAAGCAGTTTTCTTTGTATCCGTTTATTGTTCGCGACATTGCCCTTTTCGTGCCAGATGGAGTGGGGGAGAGTGAAGTGGAAAAAGTGATTGCCGATCATGCCGGAGAATTTTTGAATAGCCACCACATTTTCGATGTGTTTAAGAAAGATGGAAAAACCTCCTACGCATTTCGTCTGCTGTTCCAATCGCTTGAAAGAACACTGACTGATGCAGAGACAAATTCTTGGATGGAAAAAATAAATGGAGCGGTGCAGAAGAAGGGCTGGATCGTTCGGTAGAAAGTACACCTTTCTTGCGATATATCGCAAGAAAGGTGGTTTAAGGTAATTTTTGGTAAAGAAAAAACCCAATCGCAAAGCGACGGGGTTCGTGAGAGAAGAGTGCCTAGGCGGCGAGTTCGAGATGAGGCCTGTGAGCTTTCAACTCGAGGATTTTGCTCGGTGCCGAGTCATCGTGGAATTCGAACACTACTTCTTCGTTGGTGGATATGTTGATCACTCGTGCGCCCGGGTAGATCTTCCGGATTTCCTCGGCGAGCTCGGGCAGATGGCCTGTGTTGACGACATCCTCTGTGTTTGCCGGTTCTCCAGCCAGGTAGATGCGGCTCGGATTGCCTCTGAAGAATGAGATCACCAAGGTGAGTGCCCATGAGCCGTCCCGTTCCATCGAGGACCAGAAAAGCCTGAAAACCGAAGCAGGGATTACGACGCTGTTCGCGATGTGCATGTTCATTTCGTGATTTTGCTCTCTAAGTTAACTGCATCTTTCAAGGCATCTAAACGCCCTAAAAGTTGCAGTCAATTAAATAATTAAATCCAGAAACAATCTACCCTTAATCCTAGCACCTTTGGGCTGAAAAGTCAAGGTTTATCCACAGGGGATAATCCCCAGTTTAGCTCGAAAAGCCCTTTCATTATAAGGCTGTTTTTGCTATACTATATGTACAGGTGAGGCTCAATAGAGCCTATATTTTATGGCTAAAAACAACGATACAAAAGAAGCAAAGAAGCCGAGTTACGATGCGTCCTCTATTACCGTTCTTGAAGGTCTAGAGCCTGTAAGAAAGCGTCCCGGTATGTACATCGGTACCACTGGTCCCGATGGTCTTCATCATTTGATAACTGAAATTTTTGATAACTCCCGCGACGAAGCAATGGGCGGTTTCTGTAATGATATCGAAATCGCACTTCTTCCTGGCAACCGTGTTCGCGTGGTAGACAACGGTCGCGGTATTCCAGTTGATACGCACAAGCAGTCAAAAGTGTCGGCGCTTGAGACAATTATGACAACTCTCCACGCCGGAGGAAAATTTGGTGGCGAGGGTTACAAAGTTTCTGGAGGTCTGCACGGTGTCGGTGCGTCAGTGGTGAACGCACTATCTATTTTTTGTGAGGTTGTCGTGCATCGCGATGGCGGAGTGTATGTTCAAGAATACAAACAAGGTAAACGAAAATCTGCTGTTAAAAAAATCGGTTCTTCAAAGACTCATGGCACGATTGTGACTTTCGAGCCGGACGCTGAAATTTTTAAGGAGGGCGTTGTGTTCGATTTTAACCGAGTGGTGACACACATGCGTCAGCAGGCCTACTTGGTGAAGGCCTTACGGATTTCGGTAATTGATGCGCGCGAATCAAAACTTCCAATTGATACAGCTGATATTTTTTATCTTCGTGAGCTTGAGCTCGATTTGCCCTCACAAACTTTCTATTTCGAAGGTGGGCTTTTGTCGCTTGTTAAATTTTACAATCAGACCCTAAAGCCGGTTCACAAAAACATTTTTTATATCGAAAAGAAAGTGGAGGGAGTCGAGTCTGTTGAGGTTGCCCTTCAGTACGTTGATGACATTTCCGCTCGTATTTTGCCTTTTGCTAACAACATCTATACAGGTGAGGGAGGTACGCATATCACCGGTTTCAAAACCGCACTCACTCGAACACTCAACACCTACGCCCGCAAAAACGGTATTGTGAAAGAAAGCGAGGATAATTTTACAGGTGAAGATGTGCTCGAGGGTTTAACTGCGGTGGTTTCGGTTAAGCTCCGCGAAATTCAATTTGAGGGCCAGACAAAGTCTAAGCTTGGCAGTGTGGAGGCACAGGGTGCAGTTGCAACTGTGTTTGGAGAGGCTTTCACAGCGTTTCTTGAGGAGAATCCGGATGACTCTCGCGCTATTGTGTACAAGGTAATTTTGGCCCTCAAGGCTCGAAAAGCAGCAAAAGCGGCCAAGGATTCGGTACTTCGCAAGGGCGCTCTTGAGGGTATGACTTTGCCAGGTAAGCTCGCTGATTGCCAAAGCAAGGACGCTTCAGAATCCGAGCTCTTTATTGTAGAGGGAGATTCGGCAGGGGGTACTGCTAAGAGCGGACGTGATCGAAAGACTCAGGCCATTTTACCACTTCGAGGTAAGATTTTGAACATTGAGCGTGCCCGACTCGACAAGATGCTTGATTCTGAGCAGATTAAAAATCTTGTGGTTGCTATCGGTACGGCAATTGGTGACACATTCGATATCACCAAGCTTCGTTATCACAAAATTATTATCGCTACTGATGCCGACGTGGACGGAGCGCATATTCGCACTTTGATTTTGACTCTTTTGTACCGACACTTCCGAGCGCTTATTGAGGGTGGGTTTATTTACATTGCTCAACCACCACTTTACAAGGTGAAGAGGGGAAAGGAAATCCTTTATTTTTATAGTGAGGAAGAAAAAACTAAGGTGCTTGGCAAAGGTGTCCAGGAGATTGAAGAGGAAGAGGTTTTGGAGGAGGGCGCCCTCGACGAAGAGGCGGTGGAAGAGGGTAAAGACAAGAAAGGCGCTCCAAAGGTGGCCAAGATTTCAATTCAGCGCTACAAAGGTTTGGGAGAAATGAACGCAGAAGAACTTTGGGAGACCACTATGGATCCTGCTCGTAGAATTTTGAAGCAAGTAAATATCGAGGATGCTTTAGATGCTGACAAGGTGTTCGATATGCTCATGGGTACGGATGTTCCGTCTCGCAAAAGCTTTATTCAATCCAACGCGAAGTTGGCAAATTTGGATATATAGTCGCTCCAATCTCTTTTTCAGAGTACGGATATTTTCTTGCTAGAAAATTCCTCGAGCTAGCGCCGTCGCACTCGCTAGTCTCCAAAAAAGCAATTCTCGCTAGGAGGTTTGACGATACCTATTTTTGTAAAAAAATACCGTACAACCCAGCCTGGGTTGTACGGTTTAGCTCGCGAAGAGCACGAAATCACCACCATTTTTGAAGTCGCTGAGATATTGGACTTTTCCAATACGCCCCTGGTGGGCTGGGGAGTCTTTGACGACCAGCACCATGCCGGTGTTACCAACCGTTCCTTGGTCAGTGCCTTGAGCGTGAATTCGAGCCGCTGCAGCCTCAATTTGTTGCTGAAGTTCTTCGGTAATGTTCATAGCGAATGTCATAATACACGATTTAATTATTTTGTCAACTGGGGCAAAAAAGATAGTCTTTTTTGAACATCATTCAGTGCCCGATTGTCTTCCGGGTAATTGTGAAGGGTACGACCAAAAGTGTCCTTGCTTTTGTAGACGTTTTCTCCTGGCCAGGCTGCTGCACTGTCACCAAAATCAATAAGGTACGGAGCCCCGGTATTTTTATCAACAAGGATGTTGCCTTCCGCTATGTCGCGGTGGTGGATGTTAAGCTCGGAGTGGAGCCGTTCCAGGTATTCTCGGAGATCCGAGAAAAAAGTTTGTATATTGAAACCCTTTGGAAGTCGGGCTCCCTCGTGAATTTGCTTGAGGCTAAAGGCAGGTAGACGTTCCATGACAAGCACTCCAATTTGTCTATCAGTATCGGTATGGATTTTCCACGCAAGGTATGGGCGTGGCACTTTCACTTTTCCTGAAATTGCATGAGCTTGTTGAAGTAGGTCGAATTCAACTTTTTCACTATTGTATCGTGGGCGGTCTGTATCGTATAGTTTGTTCAATCTGATATCGTCTACGATCTTCATACAACAATTTTCGTTTCCCGACATTATTCGCACTTCGGCTGTTTTTCCTTCGCCAAGAAAGCTTTCCGGACGGGCGATAAGGGCGTCAATCTCTTTGATTACCAGTTCCTCATCCAGGTTAGATTTCAAATCCGGTGTTTCTGGCCCTCTAACAGTTTCTTCTATTTCAAATCGCATAGATGTTACTTTTTATCTAAGATTTCTTTTTGCAGTTTTTCTAGTACTTCAGTTGCCGAGAGCTGACCCAAATTACCTTTGTCGCGAGATTCGAGGGTGACTTTTTTTGCCTCGATATCTTTGTCACCGATTACAATAAAGTAAGGGATTTTTTCTACTTTGGCTTGCCGAATTTGCTTTCCAAACCCATTCTCAAGCGAAAGCTCGGAGCGAATACCTGCTTTTTCAAGCATGTCATGAACCCTCGATGCTTCCTTGTGATGCTCATCGCCAATTGGAATCACTTTTATTTGTGTTGGGGCGAGCCAAAGAGGGAATGCACCGGCGGTATGCTCGGTTAGGATGCCGATGAATCGTTCGAGTGATCCATAGATGACACGATGTATAACAACCGGTGTTTTTCGTGAGCCGTCTTTATCGGTGTAGAAGAGCTCAAATCGGATTGGCTGTTGGAAATCGAGCTGTACCGTTCCCATTTGCCACTCTCGGCCGATTGAGTCTCGCATTAAAATGTCGATTTTCGGGCCATAAAATGCACCGTCACCTTCGGCAATAGTGTAAGGTTTTTTGGATTTTTCCAGAATTCCTTTGAGCGCGCTTTCAGCCTTGTCCCAGGTTGCTTTTTCTCCCATAAATTCTTTCGGCCTAGTGCCAAGTCTGAATGAGTACGAGAGATTGAAGATACCGTAGAATTTTTCACAAACTTCAAAGATGTGCTCGTATTCTGAGGCGATCATGTCTTCAGAGATAAAATTGTGTGAGTCGTCTTGTTGGAACGAGCGACAACGCAACAAGCCGTTTAAGGTACCAGAGCGTTCGTAACGGTGGAGGCGGTCTGTGTCAGAGAGGCGAAGTGGCAACTGTTTGTAACTTACTTGCATAGATTGGAACACAATCATTGCGTTCGGACAGTTCATGGGTTTGATGCCATATACTTCATTTTCGCCCATGTCTGCGATGAACATATCGTCTTTATAATGATCCCAGTGGCCAGATGTTTTCCATAGTTCGGATTTGTTTACCAGCGGGCTAGAGATTTCCTGGTAGCGGTGTTTGATGTGTTCTGTCCGCCAGAAGTTGACGAGCTCGTTGTAAAGCCTTAGACCACGTGGCAACCAATAGGGCATTCCGGGCGATGTTTCGTGGAACATAAAAAGTCCCAGCTCTTTGCCAAGTTTTTTGTGGTCACGCTTCTTGGCTTCTTCGAGCATCGTTTCGTAGTGGTCAAGCGCTTCTTTTGTTTCAAATGCCAATCCGTAAATGCGGGTTAGCATTTTGTTTTTCTCGTCTCCTCTCCAGTATGCGCCGGCTGTGCGTTCAAGCTTGAACGAGGTCGATTGGATTTCCTTTGACGGATTCTCGACATGACCACCTCGGCAGAGGTCGGTGAATGTACCACAGGTGTATAGGGTGATTTTTTCGCCTTTAGCGACAATTTCGTCAATGAGCTCGTGCTTGTAGGAATTATTTTTGAAAAAATCTTTTGCTTCCTTTGCTGAAACTTCTTTGTGCGAAAATTCTTTCCACGATTTCAGCAGTTCGCGCATTTTCTTTTCGATTTTCGGAAGTTCTTTGTCGGACACCGGCACGGCAAATTCAAAGTCGTAGTAGAAGCCATTATCAATAGCTGGGCCGATGGTATTTTTTGCGTCAGGCCAGTATTCCAAAACGGCTGCAGAAAGCAGGTGGGCAAGTGAATGACGGACATGATCAAGATTATTTTTCATAAAATTTTATTTTTTAGAATTTAGACAGCTGGATGCAGTTCGAGGCGCGAGCGAGGCTTGCGACTAAAATGTATGCTTATACATTGCAGTAGCAAACGAGCGAAGCAACAAAGAAATGCGCCAGGTGTGTACATTCTTTTGTAAAAGAAATCGCCCAAGCAAGAATAGGAATCATCCTACTCTTGCTCGGGCGGGGGAGAAATTCTCCTCGCGGTTCCACCGAGCTTTCCGCCTTATGCGGACACTCATTATCAGATTAGGACCTTTCGGTCTCGCTTGTGCGATTGCGGTTGGTAGCCACAACAACTTCTTTAGAAGCTAATTATAAGGCAACAGCGGAAAGTCGGCAATACCATTGACTTTTTTGTTTCCACATGCTATTTATAGAAACAAACCTGTTCCGGAAAGTTTCCGGATGACAACAGAAAAGTTGTAAAAAACCGTGTGGAGGAAACTATGACATCAAATGCGTTTGATATTCAATGGCCGCTAATGGCGGGAGATAACAGCGATCGGGCTTGCTTTGGTCGCTACGAAATCGGCGGGATTACGATGCTGAAGCCTCAGCCAGGCAAGCAGGTATTCGACATCACGGAAGACAGGCTGGTCCCCGGATCTCCTAAACCAACGGCGTTCAAGGTGATGGCCCTCAACCTTCCGATGGGATTCTGCACGCCGTTTCATTTGCGCCGGGAGACTGAGAAAGAGTTTCTTTGGGGCAATTACGGTATTGTGGTAATCGTTCAGTTTGTGCAGGGTCGGCTTGTGAGACTTCCGCTGATGGACGAAGGTTCCCGAGTCATCGTGCATGCCGGTGTGCCCCATGCCGTTTACTGTTCTCGTGTTGTCGCTCCAGCGACTGAAGGGCGGGTGATTGTCCGATCGTTTTGCCCGAAGGACGATTTGGTCTGGGCGCCAGACGCTGACAGGCTGATTACGAACGAGCACCTTTTGCTTCGGGAGCCAGCCACTGCGTAGTTTTTGGCCAAGTTAGTTTAGCCAGCACCTTCGGGTCGCTGGCGTTTTTATTTCCCGTATCAACTTTTGCCCTAGGCAAGGCCTAGGGCACGTCGCACATACCTCTTTTAACCTGGTGCGACGCAAACTAAGCAGGTTAATCCTTTAGGTTCGCTTACTCCGTAACCCCGTATCAACTTTTCGAAACACCGCCGCAGAGGTATACTATAGTAATGGCCTTTGTCCAAGTTCTCTCGTTTTATATTCTTTGGCACTACACCAAAGCGTGGCAGGATCTTTTTAGAATTATTAGCAACTATCTCTGGTTTGTCAGTAATTATTTTTCAATCGGCCTTTTGTGGCGGACACTTTTTGATCCATGGCGAAGAATGTCAATTGTTGGTGGAAAGGGCAGTAAGGACAGTTTTGTTGGCGCCATACTGATAAATACATTCATGCGAGCTGTTGGGTTTTTAATCCGCACGGTTACAATCCTCGGAGGACTTTTTGTTTTGCTTATTGCCGTATCGCTTTCATGTATTTTGATTCTGGCCTGGGCGTTCCTGCCGGTCATTGTTTTTATTCTGTTTTTTGCAGGACTTGGACAGATTTTGAAAGGGGTTATGTAGATACGAAAATGTGAATTGTCACGAATATACGAACAAATACAAAAATTTTAAGACAACAAAGACAATGAATCCCGATGAAATGAAAAAAGCCATAGATATTTACTACCCAGCACTTGTACTGGATTCAGTTATGGGTCGTAAGTCTCGTGAACATGTTACCGAAGGTCTTGAAATTACTTCAGTAGCTCTTGTTGTGCTTGCTTTCGTTGCCATAGGAAGTAAAGGTGTATCGCTTTCTTTACCCCCGGATGTTTTGTTTTTGTTGAATTTACTTCAAAATTGGGGCCCGGGTATTTCTGGCCTTTTGATGGTCGTAATTTCTTTTTGGATATTCGCCTCTATGATTCAAGCTTTCTATAACTCCTATCGTTTTATTGCTGTACAGAATGTGCTTCCTGAAAGCGGTCTTTCTTTGCAAAAGCCAGCGGTAACTTTCGAAGCCGCATCAGTACTTTATGATGCATTTAGGTATGACGATGTGACTGAGGCTTTTGTGCGTTCCAGACTAGGTCGTCAAGCATTTGTTAGAACAGGCGTTGGTAGGGATTTTCTAAACACTTTTTTCTCCAATAGGGTAGGACATGTTTCGGCCTCACTTCTTTCCTTTCCAAAAAAAGTAGATGAAGATTCTGAGCCGATCGGCCTCGGAGATGTTGCACGTGCTTTTCTATCTCTCGATCAAGAATTTATCCGCGCTCTTTCGATTCGTAATATTTCGCCGAAGGATCTTGCTGGAGCTTCCGAGTGGGTTGAAAGGGAAGAGTTGTCCTCATTAGCCCGTGATCGTTTTTGGTCTAAAGACGCACTTGGAAGAGCCCCTGGCATTGGAAAACAGTGGTCATATGGTGGAGCGTACCACCTTGAGAGGTTTGCAGAAGATGTTACAGATAGTCCTATTAGTTATGAAGATTTACGGGTGCGTAAACTAGAGCAGGACCAGCTTGAGGCGGTTCTTGCACGTTCCGGTGAAGCCAACGCGATTTTGGTGGCCGACGAAGGGGCCGGCGCTATGGATGTAGTTAGTGGTTTAGCCTTTCGGATTTCTCAAGGCGTTGTACTGCCTTCGCTCGAGCACGATAGGATTTATCTTTTTGACACGAATGCTTTTATTGCTGCAGTTAAAAATAAAGCTGCATTTGAATCCGAGCTTCTTCATATTTTAAATCAAGCGGTTCGTGCCGGTAATATTATTCTTGTAATAAAAGATTTTCCAGACTTTATTGAAAGTGCAAAAAGTTTGGGCTCGGATATCGTATCCCTCCTTGACCCGTATCTTGCCTCGCCAGTTTTTCAGGTAATTGCAATGGCGAATCCGGGGGCTTTTCATCAAATTCTCGAAGTAGACAGTAAGATTTTACATCGTTTTGAGAAAATTTTGGTTAAAGAGTCCGATGTTGCTCAGACCTTGAAACTTCTGGAACACCGTGCGTTGATCGAGGAAAGTAAGAGTGATGTGTTTTTCACATACCAAAGTTTGGTTGCCGTTGCGGAGGGTGCACGCCGTTACTTTAGTGAGGGTGTTCTGTCGGACAAGTCTCTCCACCTCTTAGACGAACTTGTTCCAGCTGTTCAATCCAAGGGTAAAAAAGTGGTTGAGCGTTCGGATGTTCTGGCTATAATTGAAGGCAAAACCGGCATTAAAATAGGGACGGTAATGGAAGGGGAACGGGACACCTTACTCAGGCTAGAGGAAATTTTGCACGAGCGAATAGTGGGTCAAGATGAGGCGATAAAGGCGATTTCAAACTCAATGCGTCGCTCAAGGTCTGATATTACAAATCCAGAAAGGCCGACAGGCTCATTTCTCTTTTTGGGTCCGACAGGTGTCGGCAAGACTGAAACCACAAAGGCTCTCGCCGCAACCTTTTTTGGTAAAGAAGAATCAATTATTCGTCTTGATATGTCGGAATATCAAACGGATGACTCGATGACGAGGTTGATAGGTTCTTTTGCTGGTGGGAAACCTGGCGTGCTTTCTTCAAAACTTCGCGAACAGCCGTACGGTGTTCTGCTTCTCGATGAATTTGAGAAAACCAGTAAGGATGTACTGAATCTATTTTTGCAAATTTTAGATGAAGGATTTTTTTCCGATATGACTGGAAAAAGAGTTAATGCAAGGAATTTGATTATCATTGCCACTTCGAACGCCGGTAGTGATTTGATCTGGAAAATGCTTGAGGGTAAGTCTCCCGATCAGTCGCTGAATAAAGATGTTATTATAGACCAAATAATCAGTCGCGGTATTTTCCGACCGGAATTGTTGAACCGTTTTGATGGCGTGATTCTTTTTCACCCGCTTTCGGTTGAGCATTTGCAGAAAATTGCTGGTTTAATGCTTAAAAAATTGCAAAAACGCCTGACAGAGAAGGGAATTGAACTTGTGATAAACGACGCCCTGATGAAGGCGGTGATGGCGGCAGGTACTGATCCGCAATTCGGTGCTCGCCCTATGAACCGAGCAATTCAGGAAAAAGTAGAACAGGCAATTGCTCATAAAATAATATCCGGCGAAGCAAAACCCGGCTCAAGGCTTGAACTTACAGAGGCGGAGTTGGTATAAAAAATAGACCTAGTTGCAACCGACGTGCAACTAGATCAGAACTATTGTTTCTCTTCACCACGAAGCTCGGAAACCGTTCGGCCGGGGAATTTCTGAGCGACCTCTTCAGTGAGTTCCAACATGAATTGGCCGACCAAGTTGGAGGGCATACGGAGCCTCGCGACGGCATCTTCTGCGATGTTTCTCATGTCGCGCGCGGGCAGCGTGGCTTCAGCATACATCAGCAGGATTTCTCGCGTGATGGCGGCCGTTGCTTCAGGGGGCAGGAGGGCTTTCGTCATAGGTGTGTTTGGTTCAAGTTAACTTTTTACACCTTACCACAATCCTTTATTTTATCAACAGAATGGGTTTTTCATACATACATAAATATTAAGCGGTCGTGTAAAACTTTTGTATGTATGGAATGGTATAAAAAACACCGCGATCGTTCGATCGCGGCGTGAGAGCCACTAGTCCTGGCTATAGAGGCGGGTCCGCAGGTGCCTTCTTCATGTGGGTGACGAATAATCTTTTTGTCCTAATAGCGCCCATATCTCCGACGGCACTTTCGAGGCTCGTCCCCAAAATAATCAGATTGTTTGTTGTGCTGAAATCGTGGATTGCTTGGAGCGCGACATCAATATTTCCCAGATCAATTCTGTTGTTGCCTCGCCAGCGAGAGATGTAGGAGATGTTTCCCACAGTTCTGATTACTAGCTCCTCTTTTTCTGGAGGAGAAGAGGTCAGTGCCATGGCCTTTAGTTTCATTTGGCCATGGAGGCACAAGAAACCGAGGAGACTCACTATTGCAAGGGCAAGTATCCATTCAACCCAAGTGAATCCGGAATTTGTGGTGGGGCGACGGAGGAGGGATGTTTTCATGATCGGTAGGTTTTATCAACAGTTTTTTGTGGTGCAGACTTTTTATAAAATAACTAATTCCAAGTTAATTGTCAAGGACTTTTGATCATGTTACAATCGCGCCTATGAATATTGGATTTTGGGGAAAATTGCAAAAGCCGATTATGGTATTGGCGCCGATGGCGGATGTTACGGACGCGGCTTTTCGACGTTTGATCGCTAAATATGGTAAACCGGATGTGACCTGGACTGAATTTGTGTCTGCTGACGGCCTGTGCCACCCAGAAGGACGAAAAAAGCTTTTGATCGATTTGGCATACACCGAAAGTGAACGGCCGATTGTGGCCCAGCTTTTTTCGAGCAAACCAGAAAAAATGCGAGAGGCGGCAAAACTTGTCCGCGAGCTTGGTTTCGATGGTCTTGATATTAATATGGGTTGCCCAGATAAGTCTGTAGAGAAGCAGGGTTGCGGTTCAGCAATGATAAAAAATCCAAAAATTGCCCGCGCGGTTATTCGCGCCGCTAAAGAGGGATCGGGAGACTTGCCTGTCTCGGTCAAAACACGCATTGGCTACAATAAGAACGAACTTGAGACTTGGCTCCCCGAACTTCTTGCAGAGGAGCCGGCGGTTGTTACCATTCACGCTCGTACTCGCAAAGAAATGTCAGATGTGCCGGCGAGATGGGAACATTTGGCCGAGGCCGTGGCTATTCGAGATAGATTGAAATCAAAAACTTTAATTTTTGGAAACGGCGATGCACTCGATCTTGCCGATGCTCGTGAAAAAGTCAGATCGTCGGGTTGTGACGGCGCAATGCTTGGCCGAGCAATTTTTGGTAATCCGTATCTATTCAATCCAAAAATTAAAATGACAGATATGCCGGTAGCAGACCGTCTTAATGTCATGCTTGAGCACACGAAACTTTTTGAAGAACTTTTTGGTGGTGTTAAAAATTTTTCCGTTATGAAGAAACACTACAAAGCATACGTAAATGGTTTTGATGGTGCCAAAGAGCTTCGAGTTAAGTTGATGGAGACTGAGAGTTTTGCGCAAGTGTTCGAAATCACTCAAAATTACATTCAAAATATAAAAAAGTAATCCACAGGACTGGTTTGCCATGCATCTTTACAGGTGTACTATTAAGCCAGTAAATCAGGCAAACCAAAAATTAAAACGAAAGGTTAGCTATGATGCTCTACAAACCGTTGGAGAAGCTCCCTCCGTTGGAAGAAAAGCTTATCAAAGCTTTTCCAGCGAGAGTTCGGCAAATCGTTCAGCTCTTCGAGACATTCGGAGATCTCAATTGGCCCGAAGCGCGTCGGCAAATTTTTTGTCGACAGTTCATTCTCAACTGGGTGTTTTTCCAGGAAATGGAAAACGCTGACCATGCTGGAATCACGCCGGAGGTCTTTGTCCAAGCTGTTGAAACCCAAGGCGCTCAACACCCCGCTGTTCGCATGGTGTATGAAAAAGCCAATGGCAACGAAACGGGATCAAATACACCCTGGTTCCGGGTAGTCTTTCAAGCGTTTGTTCGAAGATGTGCTTTCTGGCTTTAATCTCTAATGCTAGCTGATTGTCCCGCGGGGCGTCAGATCTAGCATTTTTCTTTCTGTAACCTTGTATATATCGCAAAAAGAGTCTGTTTTTTCAAAACGGACTCTTTTTGTAATACTTGACTACCCGAGGCCGTCTGGTAGAGTGGCACTAGTTTGACTTACTGAACCACCGAACCCCCATGAAATCATGAAATTGCTCATTGTAATCGCGGTTGCCGCGGTTTTCTTCGCGACACCCCGCCTCCACGCCCAGCCGGTCCAACCCTTTGGGGTGACAAACTACCTGCAGGGCAACCTCCTCTACTTTGTCGCCTTGCAGCCAACGAACGTTGTTTACTCCTTTTGGATGGAGCGTTCGTCGACAAGCCCCACAAGCGGATTTTCCAGTAACGGTTTTACCGTTTTTCCCACACACGTGGACGGTAAACCGGCCTGGGCCGCGCCTAACGGTGGAGTGACCGGTTACTACCGTCTCGGCACCCAGGTGTCAGGCACCAATTACTACTCTACTAACCTTTCCGATGTCTTCAAGGTATCGGTCAGGGTAGTCAGTGGGAATCGAGAGGTTGCCGTCGATAGTCCGCATAATGCTGGCCGTGCCTATCGCATTGAGGCGACAGCAAGCTTACCGCCAAGTTGGTCGTTCGTTTTCTCCGGGATTGCCGGACAAACCAACTTCGTCGATTCCGCGACAGTTAGTCGGCGGTATTACCGAGTTTCTACGGGGCCGTAAGCCCCAAAACCTTCATCTTGCCTCGCGCATACAAGCGCGAGGCATTTTTTTGTAATTTTATTTTTCACTTTACGGAGGAAGGGCGACAGACATTTACAAGATTTATTTTTTGTTTTGCATAACATCTGTGTCCTTTAAAGGACACAATTCCATGTAAAGGACATATAAGACAATACAATAATGTCCTTTATAACAAAAATCTGTGAATCCGCTTTAAATTCGAGACTTTATTTAAAGGACATGTATTTTTCTGTAATTTTTTATGCTAATCAGACGACTATACATTTAGGATGAGCTAAATTTTAGACTTTTTATAAAACAAAAATGTCGAAAAACCCTTTTAATCATTGCTTATTTGGGCGATATTCAGTAATCTGTCTGAACTTAATACTTTATGAATTTATTTGCGAAAAAAAGTTTCTATTTAAATTTTTTCCGAGTGGCAAAAAAAAGCCAACTCATTTTTGCTGTAAATTTTCTTCTAATCTTTAATCTTTTTGTATCTGTATTTGCACCAGCAATTTCCTTTGCTCAAACACCTCCCACGGTATCTACGGTAACATTTACTGGATCTGGCACATGGAATATTCCTACAGACATTACGAGTTTTAATGTAAAAATTTGGGGTTCTGGAGGTAACGGTGGTAATGGTGCCGTGTATGGCTTGGCTGGTTACAACGGTCCGGGTGCGGGTGGCGGAGGAGGTGCTGGCGCGTATGGTGAAAAATTGATTACTGTCACTCCCGGCATGTCTTCTGTTACCGCTTTTGTGCCCGCTGATAATACTGGGACAACCACTATTACAATTGGCAGTATTGTTTTGGCTGTCGGTCCGGGTGGAAATGGTGATATAGGTGCACAACATTCTGGCGGAGGTGAAAAACAAGGCATTGCTTACGGAGGTATCGGAGGCAAGGGAGGAATTGTTGATCCTGCTTCGATTCCGATTTTTGATTTTTATCAAAATGGTGCCGACGGTGTTCAGGGAAGTCCGGGAGGTTATGCAAACAGCATGTCCGGATACGGATTTCCTGGCGCTGGCGGAGCTGGCGCTGATGGATATTCTGCGGTTGCTTCTGGAGGTCTTGGTGGCCGAGATCCTTCGGGCAGTCAATCATATTCTTACGGAAATCATCCAGGTTTGCCAGGTACTGGATTTGGTGCTGGCGGAGGCGGAGGTTCTGGATACAGCGGACAAGGAGCGCTCGGCGCCACTGGTCGTTTTGTTGTTGAATATACAGTTCCATCTGTTCTGCCGCCGCTACCTCCTCCGCCAGTTACCTTAAAAGATTTGACGCTCATCGGACCGCTTACCGATGCTACCGTCCCGTTGTCTGAAAATTCACAACAAGTTTCGTTTACACTCCCCGCCAGTTCAGATGTGATGATTGTTGCGGAAGTAAATGCCGGCATTCCAAACTCCGTTGCTTCAACTCTCACTTTGTCTCTGGACGGTACTGCTGTCGACTTCGCTGTTATTTCGGACGCCGCGATTTCGGGTGGTCGCACTACGTCTGTTGCCACATTGACGGCGCGCAATGAAACTCTTGCCGCTGGCGCACATACTTTAAATATTTCTTTCCCGGGCCCGGGTATTTTGGTTGAAGCGGTGAAGTTTTATGTCTATCAGTTAAATACTGCCGGCAGTCAAGCAACTGCTGACATGGCGATTGTCGGCCCGCTGTCCGATACGGTCGTTGATCCAGCGAGTCAAAAAGTGACGTTTACGGTTCCAACAACAAGCGATGTATTGCTGTACGGTTATGTAAACGCTGGTATTCCAAATTCCGTTTCTGCTCCCGTGCGCATGCTTTTAAACGGAACGGTGGTTGACTCTGCCGTGATTTCTGACGCCGCAATCTCAGGAGGAACAACTCGTTCAGTGTTCACGCTCGTTGCTCGAAGAACGCTTGTTGCGGGAAACTATGAATTAAAAAGTGAAGTAGCCGCTCCAGGTTACATTCAGGGTGTTAGTAAGTTTTACGTACAATATTTAAATCCAACGCCAACCGATGCCAACACTCTCGCGGTGACCGGACCACTTGTTGATACGGGATACACTGGTTATGCGCAAACGGTCCAATTTACTCTCGCCAGTGCTGCCGATGTGCTTGTGCTCGCGTATGCTCCGGTTAAGGTTCCAAATTCCGTCGCCTCAACCATAACGCTGTCTCTCGACGCTACAGCAGTTGATTCAGCAATAATTTCTGATGCCGCGATTTCGGGAGGAAGAACAGAATCGCTCGCAACACTTTCGGCTCGTCGTTTGACCTTGGCCGCCGGTTCTCACACGCTTTCCCTTGCATTTCCAAGTCCCGGAGAATTTGAAGCACCGGCGAAATTTTATATTTATCGCTTACAAGCAAATTCCGTCCCACCACCTCCTGTTGTTTCTTGCAATACCTCCACACTCTCAATCGCAGTTTCCGGCTCAAATTCAATTTTAACTTGGACAACCGCCACCACCTCAACACTTCATTTTTCAACCGATTTAATAAATTGGACAGCGCATCCGACTGCTCCTACGGTGTCAAACGGTTGTAATGTGGTTACCACACCTTCAAACAGCGGATCCGGCCAGCCATTCTTTTTTGATTTACGACAGCCTGCGGGCTCGGGTGGAGGTGCTGACACCATTGCGCCGACTATCACACTCCTTGGAAATAACCCTCAATTTATCGCTCGAGGTGATTCTTACGTCGAGCTAGGTGCAACCGTCACGGACAACGTTACGGCCAATATAACCGCAGCAATTTCAGGTACAGTAAACACTGCAACTATTGGCACTTATACAATTACCTATACTGCAACTGATGCCGCCGCAAATACGCGCACGGTAACTCGAACGGTCATTGTGTACGATCCTCTCGCATCAATTTCATGTTCAGCCGCTGGTAGTTTGCCGACAGTTGCAACCATCGGTTCGAATATTGTATTGGCCTGGCCCGCATCTGACACCACTTCAATTTTGCAATCCAGTTTAGATTTAGCAACGTGGACAAATGTGCCCGGAACCCCAATTGTTATTAACGGATGTAATGTTGTTTCAAGGCCAGCTACTAACCCGGCAACTTTTTATAGAATTACGACACCTCCTCCACCACCACCCTCAGATGCAATTGCGCCCGTAGTTACTGTCACTGGTAGTAATCCGACATTTATTGCTCGAGGCGCCGTGTATGTCGATATGGGCGCGACCGTAACGGACAATGTAAGCAACAATCTTGGTGTTTCCGTTGGTGGGGACACGGTGAACACAGCGATCGTCGGCACTTATGTAGTAATTTACAGCGCTACTGATCAAGCGGGTAACACAGCGACAGCCAATCGTACAGTTATTGTGTACGATTCCGCCACCGTTGCGTGCCCTGCCGGAGGAATATACCCGATAGTCACAAACGCCGGCACATCTAGATTAATCATGTGGCCGTCATCAGACACCACTTCAATTTTGCAATCATCCACTGATTTGCAGATTTGGACAGTCGTTCCAGGCACTCCGGTTGTGGTAAATAATTGTAATGTGGTTGTGCGACCGATTGTTGCTGGAGAAACCATTTTCTACCGATTGTTCCCACCGGGCGGTCCTGGCGGCACGATTGTTCCACAGCCGACTATTTCTTGCACCGCCAACTCACTCTCACTCGCCATTTCCGGTGTCAATTCAATTTTAACTTGGACAACCGCCACCACCTCAACACTTCATTTTTCAACCGATCTAACCACATGGACAGCGCATCCGACAGTTCCTACAGTTATTAACAACTGTAATACTGTCGTTGCATCATCAACTAGTCCGACCGGCCAGCCGTTCTTCTTTGATTTGCGCCAGCCGGCAGGTTCTGGCGGAGGCGGAGGAGGAGGAGGAGGTGCACCAACACTTTTAGTTTCGCTTGTCCCTTCAAGCACAACGGGGGTCGCGCCACTTGGACTAAATTTTTCTGTAGCCATTGCCGGTACCGCGACTGGAGTTTCAAACTTTATTTTAGACTGTACTAGCGACAATACTGTCGATTATTCGACGACTACAGTTGCGAGCACCTTTGTGACTGATGCAAACACCTGTACCTACAGTGCGCCAGGAACTTACACCGCATCTTCGACGCTCACTAGGGCGGGTGTCTCAAGGAATACAACCACGGTGATCACGGTGACCGCACCTTCTGGTGGAGGCGGAGGTGGGGGAGGAGGATCGCCAACACTTTTGTTTACATTGAATCCAGCATCAACCTCAGGAACAGCGCCACTAAACGGTGTGCGATTTGCCGTTGCAATTTCTGGCACAGCGACAGGAGCCTCAATATTGTCTGTTGATTGTGAAAATAACGGAACCAACGAATTTTCAACTACTACGACAGAGACAAGTTTTACAACTGAGGGTTCATGTAGCTACAGTACTGCCGGAACATATACTGCTCACGCAACACTTGCTCGTAGCGGAGTTTCAAGTACTACAGATTCAATAATTTCTGTTACGGCGCCAGCTGTGCCACCTCCTCCTGCTCCTCCAGCAAGTAACGCCGGCGGCGGTGGTGGTGGGGGAGGCGGCGGCGGAAATGGTGCACCGATCGCACTCATAGGACCAAGTGGATTTATTCCGCCACCGTTCGCTACCAGCACGGCAACGACGACCATTGTCGTGCCAACTTTCATTGGTTCTGGCGCCGCATGCACATATTTAAATGATTATATCGGTTTCGGCAGGCAGAATAATTCTACGGAAGTTCTTAAACTCCAAGCCTTCTTGAGAGACAAAGAGCAGATGGATATTCCGT
Source organism: Patescibacteria group bacterium (assembly GCA_038063715.1). Taxonomy (GTDB): domain Bacteria; phylum Patescibacteriota; class Minisyncoccia; order Phycocordibacterales; family SIBU01; genus SIBU01. Next base: position 20,811 of record JBBTUO010000023.1, read on the forward strand.
TAACCGGAGATTTTGACGTAACTACCGAAACGGCTGTTAAACTGTTCCAGGCCAAGTATGCAGGGGAGATTCTCGCGCCCTGGGGTACCGATATCCCTACGGGCTATGTCTATATAACCACATTGAGGAAGATCAATCAGATACAGTGTTTGAGCCTTGACCCTGCGTATAAATCTGGTCCAATGCCAACTCTAACTCCGGACAGCTCAATACCAATAGGAGTGGGCTCACAGATCGGTCTAAAGGACACGGATTTCAACTTTGCTATCGGAACAAGTTCACCTGACGGCACAGGGATAGCCCAAAGTTCGCCCCCAATAACTGATACACCTGCTAGTGTATTTAGGAACACGGCCACGGTATTCAACTCCATAGCAATAGACTTCTTTGAAGCCATACAAGCACTATGGCGCTGGTTACTGTGGTTGCTCTCAGCCTTCTGGCACTGGTTGTGGCTATAAAGGACATGTCCTTTAGATAATGTCCTTTATAACATACTCACCAGCCGGGCTTCTAAATAAGGTTATTTCTTAGATCTCGTCCAGCCGAGATCTTTTCTCGTTTAGACGAGATTTTAGCGGCCATCTCGGCTAGCCGAGATTACTTGTCAACAGTTGTATGATTGCTGTGAATGTGTTTTGATAGTTAATGACCCGCTTGCTCAGGACTTCGATGTCTCGGGAAGAGGTGGTCGGTTGAACAACAAACCGGGCCCAAAGCCCTAACGAAAGGCAAAGCAATGAAAGTCAATCAGTGGACGATCGGTTTGAACCTCGGCCCGCCTGGCGCCAAGCGCGCTGGCGGTTCCTACCAGTTCTAACCGGGAGAAGTCCTCATCCCAAACACACGCCGCACCCTTCCCGGGGTGCGGCGCTCTCAATTTTCTTGGTTTTAATCTTTTTCCTAATATTGCTATACTACAGCCATGTCCGAAGCTGTTTTGTATCGAAAATACCGCCCGGCGCATTTCAAAGATGTGCTTGGTCAGGATCATATTGTAAAGACTCTTGAAGGCGCGATTAAGCTTGGCAATATTGCTCATGCCTATCTTTTTGCCGGTTCGCGCGGTACGGGCAAAACCACGCTCGCTCGAATTGTGGCCCGCGAAATTGGTGCAAGCAGTAATGATATTTATGAAATTGATGCCGCCTCAAACAACGGTGTGGATGAAATGCGGTTGCTCAACGAAGCTGTGAGTACCTTGCCCTTTAATTCTACGCATAAGGTTTATATTTTTGACGAGGTGCACATGTTTTCCAAAGCCGCATTTAACGCACTCTTGAAGACACTCGAAGAACCGCCAAAGCATGTTGTCTTTATTTTGGCCACAACAGAAGTGGATAAGTTGCCTGAAACGGTTGTGTCGCGATGCCAGGTATTTTCGCTCAAGCGCCCCATGAGAGAAATTTTGAAACAGTCGATTGTCCAGATTGCCAAAAAAGAGGGTTTTAGTCTTGAAACGGGTGTGTCGGAACTCGTGTCACTTTTGGGCGATGGATCATTCCGCGACACCCAGGGGATTTTGCAGAAAGTGATGAGTGCGTCAAAAGATAAAAAAGTGTCACTGGCAGAGGTGGAAATGGTAACTGGTGCGCCAAAGGGAAGTCTGGTGAATAATTTTATTGAAGCTCTGGGGGAGCGGAAACTTGATCCGGCGCTTGCCGCCCTTCACACGGCTTTGTCGGCAAATGTGGATGCGAAAGTATTTTTGCAATTAGCCCTTCAGAAGTTGCGCTTCGTCTTGCTTCTTAAGTATGCAAAGGAAATGAAGAAGGAGATTTTCGAAGAGGTTTCAGCTGAAGATTTTAGTTTTCTAAAAAAATTGGCAGAAGCAGGGGATTCGAGTATTTCTTCCGCACTTCTTTCGGAACTACTCGGTTCTTATGATGCCGTCGGCCGTTCCTATATTCCAGCATTACCAATTGAGCTTGCTTTGGTACGAATTCTCGGGCAAGATAGTGGCAAGCAAAAATAGATTTATTATCTTGGGGGATCGTCTAACGGTAGGACAGAGGCCTTTGAAGCCTTTAATTGGGGTTCGATTCCCTGTCCCCCAGCCAACAAGCGAAGCGCAATTGTCGTCTGGGGGACAGGGAATCGAAGCCTCGTTGAGCATACATTTGAGCCGTAGGCGAAAAATGTATCCAACGAGGGGACTGAACCTGTAAGGTTCGATAAATGTAATCATGGTCCCTACCTCCAGCATAAATGAAAATCTGATATACTTTTGTATATAAGATTTTCATTTATGAATACCTCGGCAAAAATTTTCCTGACGCTAATCCTTGTCGGCACATTACTATATTTTCGTCAGCCTATAAAGGTTCAGATTTTACCTCATTTTGATCAAATTGTTGCAAATGTTCGTGCAACGTTTGCCCCATGTTCCGCACCGATTACATATAAAATTGATACATTTGATACTAAATTCGGAATCTCAGAGAAATATTTTTTGAACGCAATCGCCGAGGCCGAAGCGATATGGGAAAAACCTATCAACAAGGATTTGTTTGCTCATGATTCGGAACGAGGAGTGTTAAAGATAAACCTTCTTTATGATTATAGACAGGACGCTACAGAAAAACTTGAGGCGCTTGACGCTAGGGTTATTGATGGCCGTGAGGCCTATAACGAGTTCAAGAGTAAGTATGTTGGCTTGAAATCACAGTATGCTAGCGTCAAAGCGGATTATGATACTCGTGTCGCTTTATTTGAGCAAAGGCAAAATGCATATCACAACGAGGTTCAATATTGGAATCAAAAAGGTGGTGCGCCTAAGGCCGAGTATCAGAAACTTCAAGCTGAAAAATTGGTTCTTCAGGCGGAGTCAGACAAGTTGGATATTTTACTTGCTGGCGTGAACGGATTGGTAAACGAAATTAATTCTACTGTCACGGATTTAAATCGTTTGGCAAGCACTTTAAATCTTACGGTTGAAAAATATAATACTGTCGGCGCGTCTCGAGGAGAATCTTTCGAGGAGGGTTTGTACCAAAGCAGCGCGGCGGGGCAGGCGATTGATATTTATGAATTTAGCAGTAGAGAAAAACTGGTTCGCGTGCTTGCGCACGAGCTAGGACATGCTCTCGGGTTGGGACACGTTGATGATCCGAAAGCGATTATGTACTCATTTAATGAGGGCACAAGTCAGGTTCTTAGCAAGATTGATATTGTGGAGCTAAAGAAAAAATGTGGACTTCAGGAAGCGAGCAGTACTTCTAAATAGAGGCCTTAGATTTTTTGAGCGTAGACTGAGATGCTTCGGCGTTTTCCACCGCTACCTTTGCGGAGGTGGCCGTGTGATTTTAACGTTTTTTCAACGTGGAATTTGCCCGCGAGTGCCTGATCAATTTCAGTTTCAGTAAAAACGTGTTCGGCGAGGCCAATTTTTGGGTGAATGTATGAACCGGCTTCTTCGGCGGGGCTTTCGCGAAGCAGTCGCTCGGCGTGCTCATCTTCATCGCGCAAAAAAGTTTTCAAAAAGAGCCAGCCACCGGGACGGAGCACGCGGACAATTTCGTTGAGCAAATTTACCCGCTCTTCATGTTTGAGAAAGTGAGAGGTCATCATGTCGAGGACGAGCGTTTGTGATTCGTCGGGGACGAGAAGAGGCTGTGCGATTGATCGTGTTTGATATTCAATCTTCAAATCAACGCTTCCGCGTTTTGCCTGAGCAGTTGCCTCATGAGATATGTCATATCCGACACCCTTCATGCCAAAATTTTTGGCAAGATAAATAAGATTTCGGCCGTTGCCACAGCCAAGGTCGAGGACTGATGCCAGCGGGTTTAAATATTCTCGCCCGTAAGCGCGTTCAAGCCAGCGGGTGAATTTTGCTAAATCTTCACTCGGGTTTTGAGATAGGGCGAGGTGGTTGCCTGTTTTATACTCTTTATTCCAGAACTCTTGGCCTTTTCCGGCAAATCTTTTTCTTTTCATCGGCATATCCGGTTCATACTACAACAAAAGTCAGTTTATCGCATCTTCTCGCACGTGTCGTTTATAAAACAACATCCCCCCCCCCCCCCCCGGGGGGGGGGGGGGGGGGGGGGGGGGGGGGGGGGGGGGGGGG
>JBBTUO010000024.1:0-2731 GCA_038063715.1 Patescibacteria group bacterium
TCCAACGCGAAACCCAAACGCTGAACGATGCCATTCGCCAAACGAAAACATCCCCTTGAGAGGGCTGTCCCAAAAACTCCCATGTTACGTGGGAGTTTTTGGTATAATGGAGTATCTTTACGACTTCGCTCGAACCTATTTTATCAAAAACTGCTGAAAAATGACAGCCGCCCCCGCCGCCGCTCGCATTCGCTCGCCACCAAGCAAAATACTCTTTACGATTTCTGATTTGCGCGCGCCACCAAAAAATTCTTCTAAAAGGAAAGGGTAATTTTGCTTGGCTCTGCTCTGAACGAGCAGGGCGGCGGGGCTACAGCTCGCGGGCAAGGCGCTTCCTCCCCCACACCCCCTCCACGCCTTGCCCGCTCGCCGGAAAAGTGGGACGGATTTTTGGAGAAGTGCTATAATTTAAGTGAAAGGAATTTATATGCTCAACCCCCCATCAACAAAAAAACTAAGCGCAAGAGAGAGAGAGAGAGAGAGAGAGTAAAATGCGCTCGCGTATTTTACTCCTTAGTCTCTAAAATTCGGCCCGGATTACTCTTAACAGTAGCCGTTTTCTGTGCGGCTCTCTTTTTGTCTCCAGCATCAGCGCAAGCGGCGGTGTTTAAGGGCGACGCCTTCGTGCGGTTTACCGGCACGGGCGGCGCTACGGTAGATTTTGCGCTTCGCACCGAAAATGTTGATGGCACCGGAGCAAACAGAACAACATGGGAACTTGATGCGGGAAGCTCCGTCACTCTTTACTTTCAGACAGCGGACTCTAATGGTGCCATATTAGTGCCCAACATACCCGATGGAGATGGTACCGATTCCTGCGCCCTTCGCGTCTATTACGAAACCGGCGCAACAAACTTAGTGCGCACGCTATATTCCGGTCCCACCTGTCCGACTGATGGTCAGTCATACACCTTTTACGGGACCAGCGATGGAACATCGGGCGGGTCGCCAAGGGCGGGGACTTTGCGTCTATATGTTGATGTAGTTGAAACCAACGAACTCACGGACAACTACGACATTGATTCAGACACAAATGGTGATCAGGGTGCCATTAGGAGCAACGTCGTTGTTTCGGATTTTACCAAAAATGTCTATCCCGCTGGTTCAAAGTATGCCTATGGCACTGCCAGCAACGAGACAATGACTTTTACTGCTTCAGCGACTGACCGCTACGCTGACAGAAATATCGAAACATTTCAAATCAATACGAGGAGAAATAGTAACGACGCACTTATAGAAAACGGCGGAAGTCAGGAGTGGGGCACCGAGGGTGCAACCGCAGATTCGTTTGTCGCAGACAATACTTATGACAGTTCGGAGACAACATATGACGCGGAGTTTGAGGTGTTGGGCAGTTCCGGTCTTTTGGCTTCGGAAAAGTGGACGGCGGTTTCGGCAAGCAGTGCGATTTACAAGAGCGCGACAACCGCTGAAAAATCGGCGTTGTTCGTCGTTGACCCGCGCATCTATTTCTCTACAGACGGAACCACCGCAAGCGACAACGCGATATCAACGTACTCTGTCTATAATCGAGGCGAGGTCGCAACCTCAACTTTCTATCTCCTCAATAGCCAAACCGAAAAATTAAGCCGCTCCATGAATTTGAGTGTAATGAACTCGGGCAATACTGTTGAAAGCGGGCCGACATCTGTTACCCCCTCATCAACTCTCTACACCTTCGCTTACACAATTGGCTCATCTGATACTGCGGCGGCAGATACAACTGGGAGTCTGAAAAAATTACGCGCGTCAAACACCGATCAAACAAAAGATTCCAACAACGTATTTGGTGTAAGCTCACTGTACTATATTGATGCCCATCCGGAGCTTGATTCTACACTTAATGCCGACGACTGGCCGACTGAAGACGCCAATGAAACTACCGCCGGCGTTATTGCCGCTGATGTGTTTAGTTTTTTCGCTCATGTCAAAAATGTGCGCAAAGACACAAACATTGATACTTCGGGAAGCGCAATTACTTTTACAATTAAGAAGCCGGACGCAAGCACACGTGCCACTCAAACATCTGATACAGGCACAAACGGCTGGACATCAAATTATGATTTTCCTCTTGAATCGCCAGCGGGCAGTTGGAGTATAACTTCTGCTGTGGCGTTCAACGGAAATTCTGGTACTGACTCAGAAACTCTTACTTTTATTTCGCCCTACACCGGCAACTATGCTATCGGGGCTGTAGGTTGGAATCAGACATACGATATTAATAGCACGGCGCGATTTACCATTCAAACATTGAAGCGGGATAGCGACGGTATTTTCCAGCCAACCGCCGCCGATACTGCGCCGACCTACCGCATTCGGTATTGGGACGGGTCAGCTTGGCAGGAATTAGTAGCTACAACTGCGATGACGGTGCTTGGAGCTACTGCGACTTATGAAGCGACATACGTCATTCCCAACGATAGCACCTGGTACGGACGAAAAATTTCCGTTATTTTTTCCGCCACAATGTCAGGAACAAAAATTTCTTCCAGCCAAGAAGTGAAAATTGTCCAGCCGGCAGTTAACTGGAGAGGCGCCTGGAGTTCATTAACAAACTACGCGGCTTATGACGCGGTGAGTTATGGCGGTTCGTCATGGCGAGCTCTTGTTACCAATACCAATGTTACGCCGACCGAAGGAGCAACCTGGACTATTCTTGCGCAAAAAGGAGACACCGGCGCGACCGGAGCAATCGGTGCCGCTGGCGCGACCGGGACGACCGGAAACAACG
>JBBTUO010000024.1:2831-4774 GCA_038063715.1 Patescibacteria group bacterium
GGCGCGACCGGAGCAATCGGTGCCGCTGGCGCGACCGGGACGACCGGAAACAACGGCCAATATGTGATTGAAGCGGTTGGCTGGAATCAGACATACAGTTTGGGCGATACCGCTAGATTTACCATCAGAACAATGCAAAAAAGCGGCGGTGTTTTGACTACGGTTGCCGCTAGCAGTACGCCGACAAGCGATATTAGATATTGGGACGGGGCAACGTGGCAAGTATTGGCTACTAGCACTATGTCGGCTCTTTCGGCCGCAAATACCCACGAATCAACTTATGCCATACCAAGTGATAGTTCATGGATTGGCCGAAAAATTGTTGTGACTTTTAGTACTGACATAGCAGGAACCGACATCACTTCTTCGCGAGAGATAGAAATTGTCGGCTCGCCGGCGCAGGTGGTTGTCAACAGCATCACCGATACAACAATACCAACGATTTCCGCGAGCGTAAGAATTACAAATGAGGGCACGGCCGCGTTTGAATACACCTATGAGTGGTGCGTAGTAACGGTAGATACAAACCAGTGCGGCGGTGGAGATGATGTCGCGTATGGTTCTGCCGCAAAATTCATTCAGGCAGGAGTAAATTTTGATACGACACTGACGCTTAACGTAACAGGCACGGGAAACTACATCTTCAAAGTTGCGGTATGGTGGTCCAACCAAAGCTCAAAAGCGTCAAAGACTTTTACTGCGACGGTTGAATCAACGCCAACACCAACTCCGACCCCAACACCGTCAGGCGGCGGCGGAGGCGCCATAACACCCACGCCGCAACCAACTGAACAAAACACTTTCGCCGCAGTATGGCAGAAAATCGTTGAAATTCTTTCGCGCATTTTGGGTATTGAAAATAGAGTCAACAATCTTGAGAGTCGCGTAGCTACGATAGAGCAACAACTTCGTGCACGTCCTGCCCCCGCCCCGCAACCCACTCCACACCGAGAAATTTATGTGCCACGACCTAAACCGAGCGCACCAAAGGTCGAGGCGCCGCCAAAAGAGCGGTTTCGTATTAGACTTCAATAGTGTATGAAAATTCCAAAAATAAAACTCAAAACAGATTTTGTCCAAAACATTGTTATCGGCATTTTAGCCCTCTTACTGCTCTTGAGTAATTTTTCCATTGTCGCCCAATTTTTGGGGAAACTGAACCCTCGCGCGTCGTATCAGAAAGAAGTCAATGAACTGAAAGGACGAGTGTTGTTACTTGAGTTTGACAGAGTGAGAATAGAAGATGTGAGTAATTTACTTCTTGCCCTCCAAGATTACAATTTTGACACCGGCTCGTTTCCTTCAAGTCTGGAGGAGTTGAAAGAAAAAGGATACTTGGACAAAAACGGACGCCTGGTGGATCCAGGGACCAATCAACCGTATTTTTATCAAAAACGGGAAAACGATTTTATTCTCTGCGTGTGGCTCTCCGATATGATAAAGGGAGTAAACACATCGGAATGCTCGCCAACTCCGTCCGAAAGCCGGACAAAAACTGAATCGCCAAAACAAGAAAATGCGGCGTCACCCTCTGCCGAAAGCAGAAAACAAGAGGTAGAGGTCATAGGTGACACGATAGTAAACGTGCGAGAGGAGCCATCTCTTGATTCTCCAATCGTGGCGAAAGTATTGTCGGGAGATCGCTATACTTCTACGGAGATTCAGGACGAGTGGCATCATATTGTTGTGAACAACGAGAAAGACGGATGGGCTCATAGCGATTTTGTTCGAGTCATCACAACCGAATAGCACTTCTTTCAAAAACCGTCTCCACTTTTCCGGCGAGCGGGGCAAGGCGGGCACTCGAATCAAGGAGAACCGGCTCCAACGCAAAGAGCACCCGAAATGGGCGCCCTTTCGTGGAGCGGGTAAGGGGAGTCGAACCCCTATCTCCACCTTGGCAAGGTGGCATAATAGCCGCTATACGATACCCGCCTACGCTC